>JAHFTY010000003.1:0-15973 GCA_023265365.1 Acidobacteriota bacterium | reverse complement strand
CGCCCCAGCCGGCCATCTTTTTCTCAGAAATTCAGGCGGGACTTCAGCTCTCTGACGCGATCCCGGGCAACGGGCAGTTCGGTCCGTTTGCCGTCCTTCAACCGGACAATCAGACCGCCGCCAAACCAGGAAGCGGCCTCATCGACATGGGCAAGGTTCAGCAGAGTCGAACGGTGAATTCGCACAAACTGCGCCGGGTCGAGACGCGATTCGAATTCGGTGATCGTACCGTCGACGACATAATCCTTCGATGCGGTGGCGGCATAGGTCAGCTTGTCCTTCGCATAGAAGTGCGTGATGGACCCTACATCGACAAAAACGACCCGCTCGCCGATACGCGAAGCGATTCGCCGCGGAAGTCTTCGGTCCGGTTCGCGCAACTCTTCCGCGAGCTGGCGCGCGACGGCCCGCAGTTCGTCGCCCGCCAGACGCTGCTCCGGATTGCCGCGCATGCGTTCGAGTTTTGCGAGCGCGCGATTCAGGTGGACCGCTTCAATCGGTTTCAGGAGGTAGTCAACGGCGTTCACGTCGAAGGCTTGCAGTGCATAGTGATCGAAGGCGGTTGTGAATACCACCATCGGCTCATGAGGCAATCGGGCGAGCACTTCAAATCCGTTGAACACCGGCATCTGGATATCCAGAAACACGACATCGACGGAATGCTCCGATAGAAACTTCACTGCGACGGCCGGATCCGTTGTCGAACCCGAAACATCGACGCGGTCCGTGGCTCGAAGCATGCGCTCCAGACGCTTCAACGCGAGTCCTTCATCGTCGACGAGATAAACACGAAGGCGGCTCATTGCGTTTCCTGCCATGGGATCGAAATACGAACGACGCTTCCACTTTCCTCGCGCTCCATGGTCAGCTCGGCCTCGTTCCCCCACAATGCCGCGAGCCGCGCACGGAGATTATCCAAACCATGGCCCGGCTTCAATGCGGACAAAGTGAAGCCTTCGCCGGAATCCCACACTTCCATAACGAGACGCCCCTGCCCATTCCTCGCACGAACGCGAATCTCAGGCCCTCCGTACTTGGCGCTGTTCTCCACGAGCGTTTGCAGACTGAACGGAGGAACGGCGGCTGGTCTCAGCGCATGAGGAACATCGATCGCGAACAACAGCCGCGGACCAAATCGCGTCTTCTGGATCTCGAGATAGTCGCTGACGAACTTGATTTCATGTTCCAACGCAACCGTCCGCCGATCCGTGGAATCGAGCGAAAACCGCAGCACCGCCGCAAGACGCTCGGTCATACGTTCGGCGGCCACCGGATCTTCCGGAATCAAGGCGGATATCGAGTTCAGCGTGTTGAAGAGAAAATGCGGATGAAGGCGGGACTCGAGCGATGACAGCCGCGCTTCGGTCGCGAGCTTACGTTGGCGCTCCTCGTCAACCTGCTTTTGGTACAGACGGTACTTCAGGCTGAACAAGAAGTAACCCGCCACGCCACACACGAGCGAAATCACAAACGCGACACGGAAACCAAACAGGAATTGCCGCCAAAAGACCCGCCAGGCGAAGACGCCCAAACCCGCAAGCAGCGCGTTCGCCCCCAGCGTGCCGGCCGCGGCGAGTCCGATCAGGGCCGAAGCGAGGACCATCCAGCGGATCCACGGCGGCTGATGACCCGCATATTCGCCCACGTGAGGCATCACCAGCCACGCGAGCGTGCCGATACACATGGCGTGGGCAAATCCATAGAGAAAACTTGTTGCGATTTGCGACAGACTGGATCCGAAAACCGGGGTCAGCAACAAGACCACAACCGCCGTCGCCAGGACCTGGGCGGCAACGGCGATCACAACCTTCTTCCACCAGGGCTCGGAAAACCATACGGGATGCATTCCGGAGCGCATGATATCTCAGTTCACATGACAGCCGGAGCACGCAATGAAGTGCGGTGACTTCACTTCCGGCTTGTTGTCGATCCAAGCGCAAGCCTTCTTCGCGTAGATCGAGCCCGGCAGGTCTTTCGTAATCCACTCGAAGGCGGCGCGCGCTCGATCCCTGTGAACCTCCTTTCGGACTCAGCGTACAGATGATGGGGCCGGGCCGCAGCCACGATCGGATGAATCGCAGAACAAACGGATGAGAGAGCCTTGTGAGGCGATGGACCGATTACAGGGACTCTGCACGAAATCACCGGGACCGCCAGTTCATTCACACGTTCTCACGCACTGTTACTGCGTTTCGGCAGCTGCCAACTCCGAAGCCCGGCCCGAATGAGTCACCTGTGGTTTTCGCCGGTGGTGGGTTTGATGATCACAGAAAGGGATAACAGCCCGACGAGACCCAGAAAGGCTGGAGCGAAAAGAATCAAAAACCCAGGTCACACACGCCACTTCCCCGTGATCGGATCGTATTCAAAGCAGCGGAAAACGGTTTTGCTGTCGGGAAGGGGATATGAGGGAACAAATTCTCCCCGCATTTCTCTCAACACCTCAGCAAGCATCGAGGTCTTTTGAAACCCGGCGAGGATTCTCAAAACATATCCATTCTGACCGATACCGGCGACCAGCGCCGGATGGTCAAAGCCCCCTAATTGTTCCCGCCATTCAAACTGAAATCCCACGCTTTGTGTAAGTGCTGCGACTTCTTTTGTAACGCCAAACATCCAGTTTTCGGATTGAGGTAAATCCAGCGTTTTCCGCAAGCGAACCATATCCTCTACATCGTCCCGAGGATCAAAGCTGAGAACCAAAACGCGATATCCATCCACTTGAATTTTTTGCAGTTCTTTCTGCAGATACTTGAGGTAGGGGTAGCAAATGTTCGGGCAACTGGCATAAACGAGAGTGAGAAGAACAGGGTTTCTCGTGTAGATCTCAGAGAGGCGAATCTCCCCCTGAGCGGTCTCTATAAGAACATTCGGAATCTTGCGAAAGACGTGGCGATTCTCCTCCGGCAGTTCCGATTGAGCAAAGGTCGAAGCCGCCAAAAGGAGCACAAGGATCAGCGAGAAAAGGCCCTGACGCATCTCTTTGACGCTCCATAGAGAAAGAGGATCATCCCGAGCAAATACAATAGAGCGAAGACAGTGGCAACTTTCGCCAGAGTTGAGCCCAATAGAAGTTCTTGTGGATATAGATTGAACCTTCGAGGGATGGAGAAAGACCCGGAGAGGTAAAACATGATCACGAATCCCCAGCCTCCCAACAAAAGTGAAGCGAAGATGCCCTTGGATAATCCGGAACGGAAGGGTGCGCCGGAAACCTTCTCGGCAAACCAGGAGATGAAGGCTAGATTGAAAAACACCTGACCGAGCAGGTTATATGTGTGAAAGTGGGCGGGAACCCACAGAGTGTTGTGCAGGACAAAATTATTGACGATGGTCGCATCCAAAACAGCGGCCACGCCCCCTATAGCCCAACCCAGAACACCATAAAAGTAGAGGAACGAGACAAGATTCCATTTCATGGAGTTCCGGAACGTGTATGCGAGAACGCTGAAAATGGTGACCACGGCTGCAGGGATAGGAGCAACGTAAGAGGCAATTTGACCGATGAATAGAAATCCAGTCGGCTGGACAAAATCCATGTACAAGTGGTGAAAGTAGGCGAACAGAACGACGAGAAAGGTAACGTTCCAGGATAATGCCACATACCACGTCGTTTTAAATTTCGGGCGATGGCCGTGTTCCGGATAGATTTCGTACAAAACAGCCACCGCCAAATACAGCAGTTCATTGACGAGCGTGTGTCCAAAGAAGAAAGTTAAATTCTTCATCAGGAGCGCATCGTTTTTCATCCACCCAAAATACTCACCAAAGTAAAGGGCCAGAAGGGTCACGCCGGTGAGAAGGCAAATAAAAATACCTATCAGCGTCGCCGTGAGGATCACGATGAAAGGTGGGACTGCCGGTTCTTTTATCCCGCGGAGATGATGCCAGGCCAAGGCGCGGGACAATGGATATTTCCGCAAGATGGAAATCAGCATGGAGACGGTCCAGACTAACCACCCTGTCCCGAGTATCGCGACGCTGACGAGGAAGAGAGGCGTTGCCCAGTTCTCCCATGCCTTGTAAAGGGGCAGGGGATAGAGGAAATACCACCCCGTTGCAAATTTCCCGATAAGAGTAGCGATAACCAACGAGATCACACCCGTCACCGTCAGGATATAAGCGAGGATGTTTCCGACTAGCGATGTACTAGCGTATCGGTTCAAAAGATAGTTGCAACTTGCCATTCCGAGGACAAACCAGGTGCCCGCCATACCCAGACCGTGGAGGGTGAGGATTGAATAAAAGCGGTCCGGGGGCAAGTTGATGACCCCTCCCTGATTGGCACGCATCACGATTCCGAGAAGGATCAGGATGGGAAATAAGATGAGACCGGTATAAGACCACAAGGCGGTCATCCGAGAATGTGCTTTTTCCATATTCCTCCCTATCTCACCTCAAGACTCGTACGCATGATGAAATGGGTGAGGCCGCAGTATTCCAGGCAGAAGATGTTGTATATACCGGGCTTTTTCAACCGGACGCGCAAGCGGTTGACGTAACCAGGCATCGACTGGACCTGAGCAACGAGGTTGTTTTCCGGATCGTAGATGCCAAAACCGTGATTCACATCCTGACTGCTGACTCGGAACTCCACCAGGGCGGCCGCCGGCAGAACGATGCCGCTTGTACTTTCGGTGGGGGTCCATTTCTTCTCCGGCGATTCATCCGACAGGGCAAAAGAGAACTGGCGTGTAACCACGGCGATGATTTTTTCCGGCTGTTCATGGGCAAAAAGCAAATAGGGAGAGCGTGGAAGAGTGAAAAGGAGCAACACGCCAAGAATGACGCCAAGCATGGCAAAGAAGAGAACCCGATATCGATTGACCGTTGTTGGCGAGATTTCACGTTCTTTTTTCGTGCTGTGAAACACGATCTGAAAGATCAGTAATAACGCGCCGCTCACAATCAGAAAACAGATAAGAACAAGGACCTGTTGCGTCATTGCTATCTCCTGGCTCCTAACACCGGCTATTCAGAATCGTGTACCGAGACACTCCACCATGAGCCAGCGCGAAGCGTCAATATGTCAAAATAATCATTTTTTGGCGCGAATGCTCTACTGCGTGGGCCGTACTGGTTAGGATTCTCCCTGCCGCGTATTTCTGTCGCGATAATCTTCAGACCGCCGTGTTCGAGACGGAAGAAAGACTGTAGAATCAGGCCGCATGGCCGCGAGCGCCGGCGCTGAGGGAGGCCAGTAACCGATGGACTACGTGAAGCCCAGCGATCTTATCGAGGAGAGCACCACCGCGGGGGTGAACAAGTCGCTCCTTCCCATCAGCGACATGCTGCTGCGCGGCGCGCTCGCGGGCGCCATCCTTGGCATCGCCACGTCGCTGGTCTTCGAGATCGTGAGGCAGGGGCTGCCGCCGATCGCGGGGGCACTGGCTTTTCCGGTGGGCTTCGTGATTCTCGTGCTGCTCGGACTCGAGCTCGTGACCGGCAACTTCGCGTTGTTGTCGCAGAGTGTTGCGGCGCGGCGTCTCGGGTTCGGACGATTGCTTCGCTCCTGGTTCTACGTCTACGCCGGCAACCTCCTGGGCAGCGTCGGCTACGCGGTGCTCTTCTGGGCCTCGATCACGTACTTCGGCACCGAGGACGGCGGGGGGCTCGCCGAGGTCACGCGCGCGGCTGCCGAGAAAAAGACGCTCGCCTACGCCGCGCACGGCGCCGCCGGGTGGGCCACGTCGCTTGTGAAAGGCGTTGCCTGCAACTGGATGGTCACGATCGGCACACTCCTCGCGTTCTCTTCCCGCTCGACGATCGGGAAGATCGCCGCGATGTGGCTTCCCATCACCATCTTCTTCGCCCACGGCTACGAGCACTCCGTGGTCAATATGTTCGTGATTCCCGCCGGAATGCTGCTCGGCGCCGGCATCGGACTGGGCGACTGGTGGATCTGGAACCAGATCCCGGTCACGCTTGGAAACATCGTCGGTGGCGCGGTCTTCACGGGTCTCGCGCTCTGGTACACCCATGGGCGAGGCGCGCGGGCGGAGCCCCGTTCATGACACGAACAGCTACGGTTCCTGCCGGTTGCCCTTGATCGCTATGGAAGTTATCTTGCAGGTATGATCTCCCTGGTATGGGGATAATCCGAAAAACCGCCGTGCTCGGTGCCGGAACGATGGGAGCGCAGATCGCCGCCCACTTGACGAACGCGGGGCTGCCGGTTCTCCTTCTCGACGTCACCCGGGAGACCGCCGAAACCGGCAGACGCCGCCTCGAACAGATGGCGCCTGCTCCATTGTTTCTGCCGGAGCAGGTCCGGCAGATCGAAACGGGATCGTTCGACGATGGACTTGCGCTGCTATCCGGCTCGGACTGGACCATCGAAGCGGTCGTCGAAGACGTGGCCGTCAAGAGAACGCTTCTCGAACGGGTCGACAAAGTCCGGCGGCCTGGATCCCTGATTACCACCAACACGTCCGGTTTGAGCGTCGGGGGTCTGGCGGCCGGCATGTCCTCCGATTTCCGGCGTCACTGGTTCGGCACGCACTTCTTCAATCCGCCGCGGTATATGAAACTTCTGGAAGTCATCCCGGGCCCCGAAACAGATCCTTCCGCGCTGGCCGACTTTGAACGGTTCGCCGACATCCGGCTGGGGAAGGGCGTGGTGCGTGCCAAGGACACGCCGAACTTCATCGCCAATCGAATCGGAATGTACGCGGCGCTGAAAACGTTGGAATTGATGCGCGAGTTCGGCTTGACAATTGAAGAAGTCGACCGGTTGACCGGCTCCCTCATCGGACGGCCGAAAACCGCCACATTCCGCACGATGGACCTGGTCGGGCTCGACATCTTCGCGCACGTGGCGCAGAACGTCTACGACAGCGCAATTCAGGACTCGGAACGGGACGTCTTCCGCCCGCCGCCGTTCGTTCAAAAGATGGTCGAGCGGAAGATGCTCGGGTCCAAGACGAAACAGGGTTTCTACAAAAAGGATGGCGATGCGCTCTTCGCCCTGGACCTGGAGACTCTCGAATACCGTCCGCTCAGGAAGGCGTCGTTCCCCGCGCTCGAAGTCCTGTCGAACCTCGAATCTCTCGCCGGGCGGCTCAGGGCCCTGTGCCAGGTGAAGGACCGGTCCGCCGAATTCGTCCGCAAACTGCTCAGCAGCACCTTGAACTATGCGGCCGCCCACCGGGACGAGATTGCCGACAGTACCGTTGCGATCGATCGGGCAATGCGATGGGGATTCGGATGGGAACTCGGCCCCTTCGAACTCGCTGCGAGCATGGGGCTGCAAGAAGTGCCGCAACGGGAAAGCCCCTCGATTCTTGAAGGATCGGCCGTCATCAGGAAGAACGCCGGCGCCTCGCTTCGCGATCTTGGCGAAGGCGTTGCCTGTCTGGAGTTTCATTCGAAGATGAACACCATCGGCGGCGACATCATATCGATGCTTCACACTGCGCTCGACGAAGTGAACGCGAATTTCGAAGGGCTCGTCATCGGCAACGAGGGAACTCATTTCTCGGCCGGCGCCAACATCATGCTGGTGATGATGGAAGCGGTCGAGGGGAACTGGGACGAAATCGATCACATGGTCCGCACGTTTCAGAACGCGACTCAGTCGATCAAGTACAATCCGAAACCCGTTGTCGCCGCTCCCTTCGGACTCGCGTTGGGGGGAGGATGCGAATTTGCGATCTCCGCCGCGAGAATTCAGGCCGCGGCCGAAACATACATGGGGTTGGTGGAAGTTGGCGCGGGCCTGATCCCGGCGGGCGGCGGCACCACGGAAATGCTTTCACGCGGACACGAGAAGCTGCGCGATGTCTTCCAGAACATCGGCCTGGCGAAGGTTTCCACCAGCGCTGAGGATGCGCGCCGCCTTTTGTACCTGCGTCCGGGCGACGGGATCACGATGAATTCCAGCCGCGTGATTCAGGATGCGAAGGCCCTTGTCCTCGAACTGGCGGCGACCGGATACCGCCCTCCGGTTCGACGTGAGATTCCGGTTTTGGGCAAGCCCGCGGCGGCCGAGTTGAAACTGGGAATCCACTTGATGAAGAAGGCCGGACATATCACGGAGTACGAGTCACAGATCGCCCAAAAGCTTGTCTTCGTTCTTTGCGGCGGTGACGTCACGATACGAACCACGGCGCCCGAACAGTATTTCCTGGATCTGGAACGTGAAGCCTTCGTTTCATTGTGCGGAAATCCGAAGACGCATGCGCGAATGGAGCACCTGTTGAAAAAAGGAAAAGTGCTGCGGAATTAGGTGTTGAGCAAAATCATGTCATCAGCAGTGATTGTTTCAGCGGTTCGGACCGCGGTCGGGAAAGCGCCCCGGGGAGCGCTGTCGGCGGTTCGACCGGATGATCTTGCGGCGGCTGTGATCAAAGGGGCGATCGGGCGGACGCCGGGCCTGAAGCCCGAAGACATCGACGACGTCCTGATCGGGTGCGCCATGCCCGAGGCCGAACAAGGCATGAACGTCGCGCGAGTGGCGGCCTTCCGCGCCGGCCTCCCGTATTCGGTACCCGCCATGACGCTCAACCGCTTCTGCGCGTCGGGCTTGCAGTCGATTGCTTTTGCCGCAGACCGGATCGCCGCCGGTTCAGCCCACTGCATTCTTGCGGGCGGCACCGAATCGATGAGCATGATCCCGATGGGCGGTCACAAGATTTCGCCCAATCCCACGCTCGTGGAAACCCATCCCGATACGTATCTCAGCATGGGGCTCACGGCCGAAAACGTCGCGTCGGAATTCCGGATCAGCCGTGAGGCGCAGGATGCGTTTGCGGTCGAGAGTCACCGGAGAGCCGTTCAGGCTATCGATGAGGGACGCTTCAAAGATGAGGTGCTTCCTTTCGCGATCGACCATGTGGTTCTCCGGAACTCGAAACGCGAGGGCCAGTCCACGATTTTCGACGTCGATGAGGGTCCCCGCCGCGATACATCCATGGAAGCGCTCGAGCGGTTGAAACCCGCTTTCAAGGTGGACGGCACTGTCACCGCCGGCAACTCGTCACAGATGAGCGACGGGGCCGCAGCCGTGATTGTCATGTCGGAGGAACGGGCATCACAACTCGGTATCCGGCCGCTGGCCCGATTTGTCGCCTACGCGACCGCCGGCGTGCCTCCGGAGGTGATGGGGATCGGGCCGATCGAAGCGATACCGAAAGTGTTACGGCAGGCCGGACTGCTGTTGGAGAATATCGATCTGATCGAATTGAACGAAGCGTTTGCCGTCCAGAGCCTCGCGGTCATTCGTCAACTCGGCCTCGATCCCATAAAGGTCAATGTCAACGGCGGGGCTATCGCGCTGGGCCACCCGCTGGGCTGCACGGGTTCGAAGTTAACCGCCACACTCCTTCATGAAATGCAGCGGCGGGGCTCACGATACGGTATGGTCACGATGTGCGTCGGCGGAGGAATGGGCGCCGCCGCCGTCTTTGAGAGGATGCAATCATGGCGAAACAGATGAGCGCAGTGACGAAAGGCGGAAGCTTTCTGATCAACGAAAGCCCGGCTGAAGACGTATTCACTCCGGAAGATTTCTCGGAAGAACAGACGATGATCCGCGACATGACCGAGCAATTCGTCGAAGAAGAAGTCGTGCCTCAGGTCGCAAAGATCGAAGCGAAGGACTGGAGTGTCACCACCGGCCTTCTGAAGCGATGCGGCGACCTCGGCCTGCTGGGCATCGAGGTTCCCGAACAGTACGGCGGCGAAAACCTCGACAAGGTTTCCGCCATGATCGTGGCTGAACAACTGGCGCGAGTCGCATCCTTCGCGGTCTCCTATGGCGGCCACGCGGGAATCGGAACTCTCCCGATCGTTTACTTCGGCAAGGAAGAGCACAAAAAGAAATACCTGCCACGCCTCTGCAAGGCGGAACTGATTTCGGCTTACGCATTATCCGAAGCCGGAGGAGGTTCCGACGCGCTCGCCGCCAAAACAACCGCCAACCGAAGCGGCGACCACTGGGTTTTAAACGGCGAAAAGATGTGGATCACGAATGCCGCGTTCGCGGACGTTTTCATCACCTTCGCCAAGGTCGACGGACAGCAGTTCAGTTGTTTCATCGTGGAGAAAGGCGATCCCGGCGTTTCCACCGGCGCGGAAGAGCACAAGATGGGCCTTTGGGGATCATCCACGCGAACGCTGGTTCTGGACAGCGCGAAGATCCCCATCGATAACGTGATCGGCGAAATCGGTAAAGGCCATCACGTCGCTTTCAATATCCTGAACACCGGAAGAGCAAAGCTCGGCGCCGGCGCCGCGGGCGCCGCGAAGACCGCGCTGAACGATGCGATCCGGTATGCGAAGCAACGCATCGCTTTCAACAAACCGATCTCGAGTTTCGGCGCGATCAAACACAAGCTGGCCGAAATGGCGATCCGCATATGGGTTACCGAAGGCATGGTGTATCGAAGCGCGGGAATGATGGACCGCGCTCTCGAGAACGCGGACCTCAATAACGCGCAACAGGTGCTCAAGGCGATCGAGGAATATGCGATCGAATGCTCGATTCTCAAGGTTTACGGCACCGAAGCGCTCGATTATGTCGTGGACGAAGCGGTCCAGGTCTACGGCGGATACGGCTTCAGCGCAGAGTATCCCGTCGAACGCTATTACCGGGATTCCCGCGTGAACCGCATTTTCGAGGGGACCAACGAAATCAACCGGCTCCTGATTCCGGGAATGCTGCTGAAGCGCGGCGCCTCCGGCCAACTTCCCTTGCACGCCGCCGTGAAAGCCGTGGTCGACGAGGTCATGTCGGCATCGATCCCGGCTGAACCCTCCGGGCCGTTTGGCGCGGAAGTCGCGGCCGTCGCTCAGGCGAAAAAAGCCGTGTTGTTCGTTGCCGGTTCGGCGCTCCAGAAGCACGGTGACGCCATCAAGGATGAACAGGAAGTGCTGATGCACATCAGCAATATGGTGATGGAAACCTACGCGCTGGATACGGCGATCCATCGATTGATGAAAAAGGGATCGACGGACCTTCACGCCGACGTGGTTCGCACCTTCATCACCGACGCGACGGCAAGAATCGAGTTTTCAGGGAAGCAGGTCCTGGCTGCAGCATCGGAGGGAGACATCCTCAGGACCCAACTCTCGGCGCTGCGGCGACTGCTGCGCTGGGCGCCGACGAACACCGTGAAGGCGCGCCAGCGTATCGCGGAACACCTCACTGATCAGGGCCGCTACACGCTTTGAATTCCGGTGTCAGTGGTGCCTGACACCGGAATTCGCTTCTAATTCGTCCCGAACGTTTTTTCAAGCAGCGCGTCGACCTGGTCCGCTTTCATTTCGCCCATCACGACGTAAGGATTATTCAGGTCGCCGTTGATGACGATGATGCTGAAGGGCGTGCCCCAGGTTCTCTTGTCGCCGAGGGTTGTGCGCAGCAGGTACTGAAACGTTTCCATCCGGATTTTCTGCCGTTCGCTGTAAGCCGAGACACTGCCCGTAATGACCGGATAGGTGGTCTGCCACCGGGCGATAGTCTCCTTCATCTTCTCAATATCGCTGTACTCGGAACGGCCGACAATCTCGAGACCCCGGGAGTTGTATTTCCTGTAGATCTCGCGCATGTACGGAGCTTCATAGTTGCAGTTCTTACACCAGTCGGCAATGTAGCTCATGATCAGGACCTTTGCCGGCTTATAGCCTTTTTCCTTCGGCTGATGGAAGTTCACGTACCGTCCATCCATCGCTCTACCGACGAAATCCCGGAAGTCGAAGAGTTCTTTCAGTTCCTTCTTCTGGGCTTCACTTACTTGATGTTCGGCGACGTACTTCTTGTAAACGTCCATCAGATTGATCTTCATCAGGTCCGTGTATTCGTGATCGTTTGCGGGAGCGGGAGTTTGCTGAAGCATCATTGTCAGCACCAAACCAAGAATCATGAGCACCTCCGGAGCGCCGATTATACGCTGCGCCATCACCCGCTTGACAACATTTGGCTGGGGAGAGCTTAATTAGGCATTCAAAAGACGCTGCATCCACCGCAACGGCACTCTTAACCAACAGGGGGTACTATGAGCGGGACCGTAATGAATTTGTTGATTCTGGAAAGCGTCGTGACCGCGCTGGCGATCGCGATGCTGGCTTATCGCGCAATGCTGGACATGAAGGAAGAAGACCACATCATCCTTGACGCGGCGGAATCACACCTCGCACGAGATCAGGCTTCGATTCGCCAGAAGGTCACGACGATCAGCAAATACATCAAGGTTGTGGCCATTACCTGGAGCGTGCTGCTGGTGGTGATCTTCGGTGTGTGGCTCGCGCAGGGCCTGAATCTGATCTAGGTGGAAGACCGCACGGCTACTGGGCGGTCAATCCCAGACGATACCTGGCGGAGTTATAGACCCGTTCATTGGTTTCCGCTTTGACGTAGTAACTCCGGACTTCAATGACGTAGGTTCCCGCCGGTACTCGTCTGGTAATCAGTTCCGACTGGCCGTTGAGCCCACGGTCGGAAGAATCAATCACACGCCCGTTCACATCCAACAGAAAAAGATCGAGGTCGTTGGAGTTCGAATTTCCGCCATCGCCAGGCCCGATGATATCGAGGCGGATGGCGAGAGACGCGCCCGTCGTCGTGAAGGCGTAGAAATGCGCGGACGTCGAGAGGTTTGTTCGCCGTTTGGTCAGAGAGTCCACGTCACCCTGAACGGACGATCCGATGGCCATCAGTGTCGGCCACGGGTTGGTGACGCTGGGCCTGACGTTCGGCTGGAAATCGATCGATCGGAGCTGGACCATTCCACGAAGCGTGTCGGCTTCAGCCGGATAGCGGCTCAAAAAGCGATCGAGGAAGGACGGCAGATAGACCCATGAGTCTCGCCGGAGGTCCGTGAACGCGCTCCAGATCATCCCGATCGGATACTGAACCGTGTCGCCCGGATCGCCGGAGCCGTCGAACAAGTCCCAGAGCAGCGAGCCGATTGAGGCTTCGCTCCAATACCCGGGAATGTCGTTGGGGGGCTGATTGTCCTCAAGGTCGATTCGGACCGAAACCCGGTTATTGCCGGAATCCCGATAGACCGCGTCGTTTCTCGCGGCGCTCGAGAAGAAGTTGGCCCAGCCCTCGGACCATGCCAGCCGCGGATCCAGGATATCGCCGATGTGATGGGCGTCCCCCGGGGAATCGTCTCGCGAAAAGCGCGCGGCCAGCATGTGCGCATACTCGTGGATGATGACAGCGTCGTCGAACTCGTCGGAATCATCGCCGCGTTCGCCAAGGATCTTCGCGGTGTTCGACGTGACGTTGAACACCGTGGTCCCAATCGTGGCTCTCGAGTTCCGGACGCTCCAGAAGATCGCCGGCGCGGGCGGAATCACGCCGGGGTCGGCAATCTGAACGAGGTCGTTACTGCGCTGGATCATCTCCAGAATATTGAACGCGCCTGATACTCGCGTCCGATCGGCCAACAGGGGCCTTGGGTTTTCGCGAGCGTCAAAGTCGGTTTCGATGACATAAGGAACGTTGTTGTTCGTGTTGTCCACGACGCGCAGCGCCGTCGACCGGAGCCGGCTGATGACGCGCACCTTCACAGGTGACTGCGGTGGAACGGCGATGGTGAACCTTCCCAGCCCGTCCGTTTCCGAAACCGAAATCAGTGACTGTGTGGCCGCATCCACAACCTCGACGCGCGCGCTTCGGATCGGCACCATGGAAGGACGGCTCAGATCCAAACCCGCGTCGTTCACCTCGATTTTCTGGTAAAACGCCTGCCCACCGACCGTGGCCAGGGCCGTGTTATCGCCACTCAGGACCTGCATCGTCAGCGGTTCCGACTCGATGCCGTGCACCCTCACCCGCACATTCACGAAGCCCGGCTCAACGGCCGGCACTTCCACGGTCAGGACATTCAGTCCCGGCAAAGGAAAGCGCGGCGTCAGCGTAAAACTGCCGATTAAAACCTGTGTGTCGACACTGATTTCGGAGATCGCCAGACGCAGCGTGTCGCCCGGACCGATCACGGTGTCCGGTTCGGAACGTGTGATTTTGGGCAGGTTTCGGTTTGGGGTCGGTGTGAAGTCCTGATTGAGGCGCTGCGGTACCACAGTGGCGACGAATCGCAGATTGGCTGCGCTCAACATCTCGACACCGTAGATGCCGGCTGACGAACGGATCGAAATGAATCCGCCACCTTGTCCGAGACTCTCCGGAAAGATGTCTCTAATCAGTTTCGAAAACTTGCTTCGCGCGTTGACGGTTTCGCTTCGACGCGAAACCAGGGTTCCGTCCATATGAAGCAGCGAAATCTCAACGCCGGCGCCGGTTGCACTGGAGTTCACGAGATCGAGCTCCGTGTAGAAGTCGTTGTCTTCGACCGACTGCGAGAAAATCAACCGGTCCATCGCCACGCTCTGCATCGGAATGGCACTGAGGTTCCGCCCCGAATCCAGTTTCAACAAACCATTCAAAACCTGGTTCGGAGAATCCACCTGAACCCATCCGTCGACGAGCGGCGAAATGATTCTCCCCGTGATACTGGCGGCCGTCAGGGACACTGAGCCGCGAGCCGGAATCGTGACCGGCAGAGTGGCGGGTTGAGTCAGGGTGCCGCTCTGCGTGTGGAGCGTGACGGTTGCCGATACGGGAGCGCCCGCCGGATTGGAAAGAATGAGTTCGGAATCAAAACCGTTTCCGCTGAGAAAGTGGGGAATGACACGGGTCGTGGCCGCCTGATCCACGCGCTGGCCGTTCACGAACATCAGCGAGTCGGTCTGGCTCAGGATGCCGAGGGCCAGAACGGGAGCGCTCGAATTGATGAGCGCGGTCGATGCATCCGCAAATGTCGCCCGCGTCCGGGATGCGCCGTGAGCCGGCAGGTTCAGGGAAGACGTCCCGGCCCGATCGCCTTTCGCGTTGTTGAACGTGATCGTGACATTGGCGGGAAGGGCCGTTGGGTTCGCGATCATCAGATCCGTGTGTGTGGTCTGCGTTTCACGAACCATCGGAATGACCTGATTCAGATATTCCGACGCCGCCTCATCGCCTTCGAGCGTTTCCGCATAATCGCCGTTGAAGTAAAAACCCGTCAGGCCATTGGAGGCACTCGATGCCTGGATCCAGCCTTCCACTTTTCCGGAAAGGAACATCTGGCTGACCGACATCTGAATCTGGCTTTTCGGGGCAATACGGTAATTGACGGGATTGACCAGGCCGTTCGCGATGGGATTCCCATCGAAACCGTAGAGAGTCAGTTGAACGTCCGCGAAGTACGGGTTCGGATTCATTATCGCGACACCCGTGTCCTGGGGACCGTCCGAAACGGCGCGCGGAAAGTTCAGGACCGTCTGGGCAGACGCCGCCTGAACCACCAGAAGAAGTAGAGCGAGTGTAAAAAGACCACGCTTGATTGTGTTGATATTGCTCACACGTACGCTGCCGGCCGCCTGCAAATGGATGAGAAGACAGGAGGCTACCGAATCCGTTCTCCTGATCAAGCAGGTAACCTGCCATTGAGAGCGCGCAGGACGGCATTAACGTCGCCGTCCACCTCGACCGGGGGGTTCTGGTGAAAACGAACCTTGAAGTCAATGAACTTCAGACCGTGCGCCGTGCTGATCACGGCGACCCGCGACGAGTTGGAGATCACGCCGGACCGGCTGAGTTTCATGGCGGCGGCAAGAGCGACAGCGGTCTGCGGATCGTTGAAGAAACCGAACCGATCGACAGTCACGGCAGCCTGAGCCAGTTCGGCCTCCGAAGCCTGCTCGACGATTCCATTCGTCTCTTTCAGGACTTTGACGGCCTTATCAAAACTCACAGGATTTCCGATCTGGATGGCCGTCGCCAACGTCCTGCCGGCCGTCATGGGCATTAGCCCGGCAAACCCTTCCTGATAGGATCGATAAAGCGGGTTTGCCTGTTCGGTTTGCGCACACACGATCCGCGGAACACGATCCGTCAGGCCCAGTTCCCTCATCTGAAGAAAACCGTTCCCGACGGCGGACACGTTGCCGAGATTGCCTCCCGGAATGACAACGAAGTCCGGAA
>JAHFTY010000089.1:12962-18053 GCA_023265365.1 Acidobacteriota bacterium | reverse complement strand
ATCCGGCGCCATCGAACAACATCGTTCGTTTTCGATCTGCATCCGGAACGGTTCAAGGCAACGTCACGGCGGCCGCGTCCACCACGATGACCGTCACTGTCCCTGCCGATGCGCTGTGCGGCGAGGTGACCGTCACCGTCGGCGCCGCAACCACGAATGCCAGGCCGGTTGCAGTGGCCGGCACCCCCTGTCCTTTGAAGCTGAGCGGGATTACAACGGGAGATCCCGGAGACATCGCTCTCATCGACGGAACCGGGTTCGACATCACGACGCCGGCGAACAACCTGATTGCGTTTCCGACCGGAGCCGGTTCGGTGACCGCGCCCGTTGTTCTTGCGGGAGGGACCGAACTGCATGTCCGGATTCCGGAGGGCGCCATCGGTGGGAACATCACGGCAGCGGTGGGAAATCAGACGTCTGGAGTTGCGTACTCCGGGGCTTCTCGCGTCACGCCGGAGACCATTCAGGCGATCGTCTCCAGCCCGGCTCCGGTCGGCGCTTACCAGTTGACGATCGGCTATGACAAGCGGATTGTCCGCCTGGATAACGGAGGCATCTCGGGCGGTAGCGGCGCAGGTTTCACAAGCACACCGCGAACCGTGAATATCGACAACGCGCGCGGCACGGTGACGATTGCCGAGTTCCAGACGACGGCAGCGCCTTCGGGCACGTTCAGCGTGGCGACGCTAAGATTTACACCGGTCGGCACAGGAACCAGTTCGCTGACGGTTTCGGGAGTGGTCCTTGTCGACACATCCGGAAATGAACTGGCGCTCCCTCCATCGAGCATCATGCTCAGCGGCAATGCGGCGATGGTCGGCAGCGGTGCGGGCGCGATTCCAGTGCCGTCGATTTCCACCATTAATCCCGGCATCGGCAATATGGGCTCGGCAGTGAACGTGACGCTGACCGGGAACGGCTTCCAGCCGGGCGCCACGATCGTCGATGCGGGAACCGGCATCGGCGTCAGCGCAATCAATGTTGCGAGCGCAAACTCGATGACCGCGACGCTGTCCATCTCAACGAACGCCGCGGCCGGAAACCGTGGAATCACGGTGCGGACCGCCGGCGGCTCCAGCTCGGCCATCGCGTTCACCGTCAACAATCCCGCCCCGCCCGCCAAACTTGGATTTATTGCGGTGCCGGGCAACGTGGCGCCCGGTGTGGTGATTTCAGAGGTCCGCGTCGCCGTGCAGGATGCGGCCGGCAACACCCTCCTGACCGCAACGAATCCCGTCACGATCGCGCTGGGAAGCAACGCGGCGGGCGCCACGCTGTCCGGAACGCTGGTGGTCAGCCCGGTGAATGGCGTGGCGACTTTCTCCGACCTGCGGACGAGCAAAGCGGGAACCGGCTACACGCTGGTGGCATCCTCAGGAGCGCTGACTCCGGTCACCAGTCCGGCGTTTGACGCGGGACTGGTGATTACCAGCACGGGTCTCGCGGCAACAACCATCGAGCCATTCAGCGCGCTGACGATAAACGGTTATGGTTTCGATCCGGTCAACGCCGGCCTTTCGTTGATCGTCATCCCCAGGGGAACGGGTTCGCCTGTCTCGGTGATGGCCGTTTCCTCTTCGGCAACGTCCATGATGGTCGTGATTCCGGCATTGCTCGATGCTTCCGGAGGGTCGTTCTATTCCGGAGCCGTGGACCTGCAGGTGGTGCAGGTGGATTCCACAACCGTACAGTCCTCGGCTGTCTTTCCCGGGCCGGTGGTGCTCGCTCCGCCTTCGGTTACTTCGGCGGCCGGCAATATGACCCGCCAGTATCTGGTCGTGGCGATTGAACTCCTGCAGACCGCGGCCGCCTCTCCGAAGACCGCGGGAATGACCGGCCAGATCAATGCGGCCATCGGCGAATTGAACGGTCTGCTGACTTCGGTGAACAGCGTCCTGAGCGGAACGGCATCCGTTCCCATCACGACCCAGAACGGTCTGCCCCTGAACCTGACTCCGACCGCGCTGGGTTTCTCGGACCGTTTGATTAAAGCCTACACGAGCCAACTGCTGAGACAGTTGGGCGTGGCGGTTCCACAGGTTCTGACCAAGGCCGATGAGAGCCAGGCGTTTGCCGCGACGTCCGACGGTTGCGCGGGGGATCCCGAGTTGAGCGCCCTGATTTGCCCGATTCGCGAGAACAACCAGAGGATCGCCGTCATGGGATTCAACCTGGTCACGAGCGCGGCGGTTTTCGAAACCGGACTTTATGCGGGTGTCGGCGCGTCGATTGCGGCGTTCCCCGTCACCGCGGAGACCGCCACGACCGGTGTTGCGGCCGGAATGCTGGCGTCGATGAATACGGTATTCAATTCGAGCGTCGCGACGCTGGCGGGCTTCGCCACGCTGGACCGGGCGCCGCAGGTGGGTGGCTCTCTCGCCGACTACGGCGCGGCAGCCATGCGCGCAGTATCGGATTTAGGCGTGGCCGTTTCGAAAGCCGGCGACGCCATGCAGGCGTTGCTGAAGGAAATTTCGAATTACGCAGTCAACAGCAGGACCCGGACAGCGATCATCCACGCCAGGTCCTGTAATGCCGTCGCCGGAACCCGCGGACTCACGCGCGAAGCGCAAGGAGGGGACAAACCGGCTCCTTTCGCGCTCGACTTTCCGTGCAACAACTCCACTCTGACCGTGATTATCGCCAGGGGCAACCCGGACAATCCGTCCGTCGATCGCATCCTGATTCCTTCCGGACAGAGCGTGGGCTCCATCGATTCGTTGAAACTGACCTTGCCGACTTTGCCGGTGCTGGGCCTGAACGGCGAAACGCTCTCGTTCACCGCCTTCGAGGGAGGAGATAACCCGGCGGCACAGACCTTCACCGTGCGCAATACCGGCGCCGCCGCCAGTTCGCTGCGCTTCTCCGTCGGCGCCAGTGCGAACTGGATCGCCATCTCCGGGTCGACGGCGCCCCTGGCCGGCGGTTTCTCCAGTGCCATCTCGGCCGGCGCCAACGTGGGAACGCTGGCCGTCGGCACGTATACCGGGACGATTACGGTGAACGATCTCGACAAGCCGATGTCCCGGGTCATCAACGTCGTCCTGACCGTCCAGACGCCGGATCCCGTTCTCACGGTCAGTTCGGATTTAAGTTTTTCCGCAACGGAAGGTGGAATCCCGCCGGCTTCCAGGGTACTGACCGTCAGCAACACCGGATTGCCGAAGAGTAAATTGATGTTCACCGTCGGAAGTGCGGACGCATGGATCACGGTTTCACCCTCTCCCGCATCCAGTCTGGATGGAGGCGCATCGCAGGATTTCAATGTATCGGTCGATCTGGCGTCACGGCCGGTGGGCGTCTACAGCGGCACGATCATCGTGCGGGATACGGTGAAGGGAACGTCGCGCAGCGTGCAGGTCACGCTGACGATCAACGCCGTCGTCTTGACGGCGACGTATTCGGGCGCCTTCTCGGGCTCGACAACGGCTCGCGATGGGTTGGGGCTGGGCTGCACCTTCAGCATCGGTATTTCCGGCACGCTGACCCTGGTTGTCAATGGAGCGGGCACCGGGGCAAACCCATATTCGGGAACCTTCGCCGCATCGAACGGATCGTGGACCCGGACGCGAATTGGCGGGAACTTCTGCAACAACGCCAACGGCGGCTGGTCGTTCTCCAATAACTCCGTCGGCGGAACCGCCGGAGCGCTGACGGCGTCGGGCTCTGCGAACATCGACGGAACGGCAACCGCGACCATAACGAGCGGGACCGCGTCGTCAACCGCGCTGACCGCAACGCTGACCATCACTCATCCGAACTTCATCAATCCGGTGACGGTCCAGATCAACCTGCCGAAGCAGTAGGTGACCGATTCGTTCCTCCGAAAAGTCCGAAACTTGCAATAAGCCGGTAACCGGCACGCGCCGCTCGTCGGTCGGCAGCGCCTTGTTATGCGGTGACCCGAGTGTGCTCGCGTAAGAACTCCGGAGCGAAGTCTGCGCCGTTTTCCCAAGCGAGTGTATGGTAGGCGATGGTGAAACGCTTAAAGAGTTCCACATCTCGCAACGGTGCAAAGATCGGACCATGCAATTCTGCCGACAGGTCCACCTCGCCACAAGTGCCGTCATTGAAACGCAGCCAAACGGTATAGCCTCGAATGTAACGAGCTTCGACAACATGCATGAACATATGGCTATTCTAACTTGACGAGCCCGCTGCCAGTCGTCGGCCAATTCCTCTCTGTGAAGCTCGTACCATTCCAGCACTGCGTTCAGCGCTCGACGAGGAAACTTTCCCGTCACGATCCCTGTCTCAATGTCGACCGTAATTTCGTACTCGCCATATTCAGCATGGAAATGCGCCGGTGGGTGGTCACGGTAGTAGAAATAGATGGTGATTCCGAGAAAACGGCTGACTTCGGGCACAATTGCTGATCATATCCGCCGACATCTTGATTGGCGCTTGCTGTCTTCATTTCCTCTCCTCCTCGCCGGCGCTGTCCCAATAGAGCGAGATCGAGGAGAAGCGTTTTCCCCTCCTCGACGAGGAGGGGTGGCGCGAAGCGCCGGGGTGGTGCTGTTCAAGGAATTGATTTTGTTGAACGAACCGCCCCGCCGCTCCGCGGCACCCCGCCTTGGCCCAGGCGGGGAAAAGTCCTCGTCCGGCGACTCCATGGTTTCATGTAAAAACCACACCTTCCCCCAGGGCACTTCGCTTGAATCCAAGGACCATCGTGCATTTCAGGCAGAACCGAAACCGCAATTCGGACAGTTCCTCCTCGCCGGGGTGGCGCCGCCATTCCTTTACACGTTCTGAAGCCGGCGCCTACCGGTCGGACTTCCCGAAGAGTTCTTCGGCGCTGACGCGCTTGCCGGACTCGGTGAAGTAAAACGTCCGCGAAAAGGATCCGTCGAATTCCGCCGACGCCCTCAGGATCTTTTCTCCATTGAACAGCGGCAACTCCTGCTGGACCGCCGCGCTGAGCGTGAACGGATCGCTGTAGGCCTGAACGAAACTGTCGCCGCCCGGCAGCGTCATGCTGATGGACACGGTGTTGCCGTTCATCGTGCCGGTCGCAGTCGTTGGGCTGGTCGATGTGGTTTTGATCGAAACCGTGATCCGCGTTCCGTCCGGAATGTTCGTGCCGGC
>JAHFTY010000089.1:0-12952 GCA_023265365.1 Acidobacteriota bacterium | reverse complement strand
CAACCACGATCGTCATCGGATTGGCCGGGATGGTGTTGCTGCCCGCCGGCGGAATCTGCACGTCGACGGTTCCCAGGGTCCCCCCAGCGTTGTCCGGCACGGCGACACCGCCAATCGACGTGATGCGCAGCCGCGGCAGGTTGGTGGGACGAACGAAACCAGGGATCGTGGTCGTCGAGGCCGCAGGCCGGATCAATCCGCCATTGGCGGTGACGTCTGCGAATTCGATCCGGATGAAGCCCAGACCCCCGTTATTTGACCCCAGTCCACCTTCGGTCAGAAGAGTCCCGCTGAAGTCCAGCCGGTTGCCGATCAAACGAATCGCGCCGCCCGATCCGCCGGCGGCGTTCCCTGCGCAGGTGGGCGAGCAGCTTCCGGCATTATAACCGCCCGATCCACCGGCCCCTCCCGATGCATTAATCGTGCCGGAAATCGCGAGGCGGGAACTGGACGCGATGAGAATGGCGCCTCCACCTCCGCCTCCGCCTCCGCCGTTCTTGGCGTCCTGTACGCTTCCCAAACCTCCTCCGCCGCCGGAGCCTCCCACCAATGGGAGAAGGTTAGCGTTGGAGTGAGGGAATGCGCCTCCACCGGGATTCGAATTAAAGTCGAGGGGCCCTCCGGTACCTCCGCCCTTACCCAGCCCTGGCGCCCCTACGGTGTTGGACCGTCCGGTCATTGAAAATGCGCCTCCCACTCCGCCATCGAACCCTCCGGGACCACCTTTGCCCCCGACGGAGATCCCGGCCGAAACGTTACTCCCCGCTCCACCGCGTATATCAATCGTTCCGGCAATGACGGCATCGCCCGACGTCAGAATCGTGATTGGGGTATTCAGAGAGTTCCTGCCAAAAGTCAGGGTTACCCCCGCCGGCGCCGTAAACGTGGTGAAATGAAACTCACCCGCTGGAAAAACGTCTCCGGTGGTCGCGCCTCCACTGAGCGCGACCGTACTGACCACGGCTCCGCTTGCATTGGACGCGGTGACGGTTCCGCCCTTCATTTCGAGAAACAGTTGCGCGTAGGTCAGGTTCGCGAATGAGGCCGGCGGGAATTGTCCGTTGGCGCCGGTGCTGCCGCTGCTGAATGGCGTCTGGCCGAACGAACCACCGGCGAAAACCGCTGTGAGCGCAAGGCCGAGGGCGGTGCGCGCAAGCATTCGAGTCATATTTCCTCCTCTGCAAATTCCAAGTCCGGCTGTCCGAGGTATTTCCGGTTTCGGACGCGCACGGCAACAAACTGAGATTCCTTAAATGTCGAATAAGAGCGATCTGGAATGGGCTCCATGGCGGCGGCTGGAACCGTGAATACCAGCGACAGGTTGTCCGCATAGGCGTCGTTGTAAGTGTCGTCGGTTCGCGTAGCGGTCATGGCGATCGCCACTGTCCGGGTTTGCGCCGGAACCGTCACGGACCCGCTTCGCGAAACCATGGTCGCGTTGCTGCGGTTTGCCGCGGTCACCGGACCGATCGTCAATGTCCCCAGAGTGGCGCCGCCGGCCGATTGGAACGTCACTTTCACGGTCATGTTGTCGGACTGTGTCGTCTTTCCTCCGAGCAATGCGCTCAGCGTGGCGGTGGCCGTTCCCGTGTCGATCTGCGCCGAAAGCGCGGAAACGTCGATCGTCTGCGAGGCGCTCGACGCGGCGTTATTCGGTCCGCCGGCAAAGAAGTTCACGCCATAGCCGGAGTTGGCGGTTGGAAATCCAGTGACTCCGTACTGGACGGCTCCAAAACCGCCCGCCGCCGTCCAACAGGCGGGAGCGGCCGCAGTTCCAGCATCTCCGGCACCCGCATTGAGTTCCGCTCCTGCGTTCACCACCAGGTTTGAACCCAGTGCGACATTCGCCGCGCACGCATTGATCGCGACGACCGGGCTGGCGATTTCTTCCGGCACAATTCTCGAAAGCACTCGGACGAGCGGTGACGGGACGCTGACTTCGGATGGAGCGCCGGGATAATAAAGCGTGGCATGAACCGGGTCCGAGAAGACGTCCATGGTTCCGGTCAGACGCGCCGAGACCGCACGGACAACGCCGGAGACGGCCGATTGGACGAACGGAAGCGCGCGCACGCGAATGACGTCGCTCAATGTCGATGTGGTGGTTGGCGAAGCAGCCGCCGAAACGGTAAACGTCACGTTTCCGCTGTTGCCGCCCGCCGTCGTCACAAACACGGAACGCGACCCGGGCGCCGCGCCTGGAGCGATCGCAAAAGTCACCGTTGCGGACGTGGCGCTGGCCGGAGTGATTCCCGCCGTCACGCCCGTTCCGCTGATCGTGATCGTGGTTGCCCCGACAACAAAGTTGGAGCCGGACGCTGTTCCGGTCAGGAACGTTCCCTGCGCTCCGGACGACGGCGAAATCGATCCCAGGGCCGGGGGTGGCGGCTTCGGAAGCACCTGGAACACGTTGACGCCCGCCAGATCCGTGGTCTGCGTGTGAATCTGAGTGGGGCTGGAGCCGTCCCGGACCTCGACGCGATAGGCACCCGTCGATACCACTGCATTGGACGAACCGATGGCGAGAGTGAAACTGACGGCGGTGGCGCTCGTCGTCAGCGCGCTCACCTGGAATTTGGAGTCCGGTGTGGAGCCTCCGGCAGGAATGAATGCAAGGACGGGCGCATTGAACAGATCGAACTGCGAACCCGAGATCGTCATTGTTCCGATCGTCGAGCCGGTCACGCCGTTGGCCGGATTGACCGAAGAAACCAGAGGCGGCGGCGCCAGCGTCAGAGTCGTGCCGGCGCTGCCTGCCGCCGTCGTCACGGTCACGGCGCGGGCGCCGGTGACGGCCCCGCTGTCGACGGTCAGACTGGCCGTGATCGAAGTCGAACCGGCAACGTTGACGGCGCCGACCGTGATGGCTGCTCCTTCGACGGTCACCGTCGTGCCACCCGCGATGAAACCCGAACCGGTCAGCACATAGTTCAACGTCGAGCCGGCAGGAACGCGATTCGGCGCAATCGACGTTACGGCGGGAGGCGCGGGCCGCCGGTACGTCAGCGCGTTCGAGACGGCGCCATTGGCCGCAACCGTGACGTTTCCCGTCACGGCCGCCGATGGAATGGTCACGTGAATCTGTGTGCGGCCGGCCTGCAGCACCGTCGCCGAAACCGTTCCACCGCCCGCAGTGGCAAAAGACACCACGTTGTTTGCGGGGCTGACTTCATCGAATCCAACGCCTTCGATCACCACGGCGTCTCCCGGGTTTCCTCCACCCAGAAGATCGGACAGCGACAGCGGACACGTTGCCGGCGAGATCACGATCGCACGCGCGTTGCTCACACGCCCGCCCGATGACACCGTCACACTCCCGCATTGGGCAGCCTGGGGCGCCACAACGGTGAGCGACGTTTCAGAAGCCGTGGTCACCGTTCCGTTGACGGTTCCGGCCGCACTTCGAAACATGACGGCGTTGTTTGCAGCCGTAGAGTCAAATCCCATGCCCGCGACGGTGATGGTGGCTCCAGGCGCTACTTGATAAGAGGGGGACACGGATGTGACAGCGAGCGGAGTCGGTGTGCCTTGGATGAACAAAGGGAATTCCGGACTTCCCGAGGAGGGGCCCAGACGAAACACTTCGATGGGCCCGCTGACAGCCGAAGCTGGAACGATCACGGTCAGGGTGGTGGCGGTCGCGGACGCCGGGACAACGCGAAGGGCGCCCTCATCGGAGGTCGTAAACAGGACAAGGTTCTCCGAAACCTCGGGCGAAAATCCAGTTCCCGACAACGTCAGAGTGGCCCCGGGGGCCACTGGATTCGGCGAGGCCAGTGTGACGGTGGGCGACGGCAGATTGGCCGTAATGCCCGCGGCATACAAGGCGAGGATCAGCGCATCGGCGATGGTCGTACTGCCGCTGAAATCGATGTCGCCCACGGAGACGGACAGCGGAGGTTTCCGCAGGCCGCCCGCGCTCAGAGCGGCCACCAACGCATCCGCAATATTGATGCGCCGGTTCCCGTTGAGGTCGCCACGCTCGACAATCTGAAAATTGACGACATTCGATGTCGCGCCGTCTGCGTTGACAACGGAAATGCCGGCCGTTCCCGGACCGGCGAGCGCCGCGACGGGGACGGACGCGGCAAGCTGAGTGGAATTCGTATAGGTTGTCGGCAGTGGAGTGGCGCCAAGCAAAACGCGCGATGTGGTCTCGAAGTTCTGCCCGTTGACGGTCAAGGTGAAGGCGTTGCCAAGCAACGGCGCCGAGGTCTGGGACAACCCCGGGGGAGTCGCCGCCACGTCGGAAATGACCGGCGCCGGAACTGGTTGGGAGGGGCTGCTGCCGGCCAGCATCAGTCCCAGCGCGAATGCGCGAAAGTCCATGATATCGAACCGCCGAGGAGACGAACTCCCGAGCGACGATAAAAGAGGCCCGCCGTTAAGTAAAGCGAAAGGAACGGTAAACGGTAGGACGGCGATGGCGCGGCCCGCGGAAACCGCGCCTACGCGGGACGAAGGCGGATTTCTTCCAATTCGCTGGCCAGAAAGAAGCGGCGTTCGCGATTGTCGAACTGGACGATGTTTACTCGTCCATCGATTCGATCTCGTTCGGGTTTTCGCTGAGCCAGACCACCCTGCCGCGATTCCCGTTCACGATCACCGGATCGCCGGTCTGGTAACGCGGCATCAGGCGGACTTTCGGTCTGCTGCGGCGCGCGCCGACTCGGTGATCGGCGCCGGCGCTTCTTTCACGAGGATGGTCTGGCTCCTCATCTTCTTGCCACTCAGGATGCTGATGGCCTCCTGGGTCTGCGTTTGGTCCTTGAGTTCGACGTAACCGAAAGCGGGCGACACGCCGGCGACCAGATCGCGGACGATCCGGACGGAGCGGATAGCAATACCGCGCGATTCAACAAACTCCTGAAGTTCGCGATCCGTGCAGTTGTAAGGAATATTGACGAAGAATAATTTCGGCATCGTTCTTCCTCGAATCAGGCAGCAACCGGTGGTTTGTGGCGTTGCGTTTGTTTGCGGATTTTCCAGTGCAGGAATGGATAAACATGACTGCATCGGGGACAGTTCCATGCGCCTCTTACCGGATCCGCGTCGCTGGGGTGAGTCATCTCCACGATCAGGTGACAGTGCAGACACATCGTCGGCTTGCTGTAGACCACTTCCGCTGTCCGGGCAGCCTTTCGCATCTTCTTCAGTCCTCCCTCTGTGACCGGATTTCTATAGCAATTGCTGTGCCTCCGGTTTTGAGCGGAACAAATTGGTATTCAAAGGACTTCGGCGTGGACGAATCCGGTCCTTTCGGGTACAAATTCCCACGGTCGAGATTAATTTCCCGTCATCGAGGTGCACGATGAATGACATTCGCGATCTCTCGGAACGCCTTCAGAAGCTTGAAAAACGCCACCGGCGAACACAGGCGCTCCTGCTTGTGGCGGTTATCGCGGCCGCTTCCCTGACGGTGATGGGACAGGCGCCGGCCAACGCTCCGATCATCACGCCGCGTCAGCTGAAACCGGATGCCCCCGGGCCGAATCCCGCTCCGGTGGACGGCAAGGTTCGAGCCGAGGGTTTCGTCCTGGTGGACGCCAGGGGCGCTGAAAGGGCATCGCTGGTTACCGACGGGAGCGGATCGGTCTTCCTGGTCCTTTTCGATGCGAATGGAAAAGCCCGCGCGGATATGCAGGTGAACAACTACGGACCCAGCGTGAACTTCTACGACCCGAACGCGAAAACGCGCCTGGTGCTGGGCAGCACTCCGCTGGTGGCCTCGCATGTGGCGAACAAGGGATTGATGGAGAAGAACGCGCCATCGTCCATTGTGCTTTTCGACGCCGGTGGCGCCGTGATTTCGCGGACTCCTTAACGGCCCGTGGCAGAAGTGGGTCAGATACCTCGGCGCCGACTTTCACAATTCGGGGTCAGACTCAAAGAACTGATAAAGCAAGGGTCTAACCCCACCGAAAATGGGCGCCAAGGTGTCTGACCCAGAATTACCGTCTTCTGCCACGGGCTGTTAACGCGTCAGCTGCCGGTACTTGATCCGGTGCGGCTGGTCGGCTGCCGCGCCGAGCCGGGCTTTGCGGTCCGCTTCGTAGTCGGAGTAGTTCCCTTCAAACCAGACGACGCGGCTCTCCCCTTCGAAAGCCAGAATATGGGTCGCGACGCGGTCGAGAAACCAGCGGTCGTGGGTGATGACCACCGCACAGCCGGCGAAGTGTTCGAGGGCCTCTTCGAGAGCCCGGAGGGTGTTCACGTCGAGGTCGTTGGTGGGCTCGTCGAGCAGCAGGACGTTGGCGCCTTCCTTGAGCATTTTCGCCAGGTGGACGCGGTTCCGCTCCCCTCCCGAAAGCGTCCCGACCTTCTTCTGCTGGTCGCTTCCGGAAAAATTGAAACGGGCGACGTAGGCGCGGGACTGGACCTGACGGTTGCCGAGCTGGACCGTGTCGAGGCCGCCGGTGATCTCTTCCCAGACGTTCTTGTCCGCGGCAAGCGTGTCGCGCGATTGATCGACGCAGGCCAGTTTCACCGTTTCTCCCACGCGAATGGTACCGGCGTCGGGTTTCTCCGGGCCGGTGATCATGCGGAACAGCGTGGTCTTGCCGGCGCCGTTCGGTCCGATGATTCCCACGATCCCGCCGGGGGGAAGCCGGAAGTTCATGTCGTCGACCAGAATGCGATCGCCGTACGCCTTTCTCACGTCTTCGGCTTCGATCACGACCTGTCCGAGCCGCGGGCCGGCCGGGATGTAAATCTCGAGGTCCTGGATGCGTTTGTCCGTCTCCTGATTCAGCAGGTTCTCGTACGCCGTGATGCGCGCCTTGCCTTTCGCGTGACGGGCCTTTGGCGACATTTGAATCCACTCCAGCTCCCGCTGCAGCGTTTTCTGGCGGTCGGACTCGGTTTTTTCCTCCTGCTGGAGGCGCGTCTTCTTCTGTTCGAGCCACGACGAGTAGTTTCCTTCCCAGGGAATACCGTGCCCTCGATCGAGTTCGAGAATCCAGCCGGCGACGTTGTCGAGGAAGTAGCGGTCGTGCGTGACGGCAATGACGGTTCCCTCGTATTCCTTGATGTGATGTTCGAGCCAGGCGACCGATTCCGCGTCGAGGTGGTTGGTCGGCTCGTCGAGTAGAAGAATGTCGGGCTTCTGAAGCAGCAGCCGGCAGAGCGCCACGCGACGCTTTTCACCGCCGGACAGGACCGGGATCGGCGTGTCCGCCGGCGGGCAGCGCAGGGCGTCCATCGCCATCTCGAGCCTCGAATCCAAATCCCACGCGCCCGCGGCGTCCATCTTTTCCTGGACTTTTCCCTGGCGCTCGAGCAGGTCGGACATTTCATCGCAGGACATCGGTTCCGCGAATTTGGCGTTGATCTCGTCGTATTCCCTGATGAGGTCGACGGTGGATTGAACGCCCTGTTCGACGATGTCCCGCACGGTTTTCGTGGGATCGAGCCGCGGCTCCTGCTCCAGAAAGCCGATGGTAAAGCCGGGCGACACGGCGGTTCTTCCCTGAAAGTCCTGATCTTCGCCGGCCAGAATGCGCAGAAGCGAACTCTTTCCGGACCCATTCAATCCGATGACGCCGATTTTGGCGCCGTAGAAATACGAGAGGTAGATATCTTTGAGGACAGCCTTTTTGTCGTAGTACTTGCTGACCCCGATCATCGAATAAATAACTTTGTTGGGTTGTGTGCTCATTTAAATACGGCGCGCCATCCCTGCGCCTCGCGCGTGATTCGGGTGACTCCGGTGCCGGGCACGAGAATCCGCCGGAATCGCGCAAAGCGCCGGGACGGGGCGTCTGCCGTGAATCTCTAGTTTGAAAAACTTTTCAATGCGTCGGCTTCGGTCTCATGAACGTCGAAGACGGTGTGCAGTTTCGTGAACTGAAGCAGATCCTGGACCTGGCGGCCGGGGTTGGAAAGCTTCAGCTCTCCCCAGCTTTTCCGTTCGTTGCTCTTGCACTGCGGGCATTTGTCCCAGCGTCCGTCCTCATCCTTGAAAACGGTGGCGCCGCACGACGCGCAGATGGTCTGCGTGACCGTCCCGAGCGCCATGACGAGTTCGCCGAGGCCGCTGCTGTCCACGTAGGACACTTCCATGAGGTTCAGCAGAATCTTGTGATGCCCGCTTGCCACCTCGTCGCGAATGGCCTGACGCAGGATGGAAAGGGCGTCGCCGGCAGTGATCCGGCCGCTAATGTCGAGGATGGTGATCCGGTCGGTTTTCCTCTTCGATAATTTGAAATCCATACTTTCTCCGAACGCGAGCTAACGCCCGCAGCTACACTTTCTCGGCAACGCTTTCGACGATCGCCTTGAGAATCACGTCCGTATCGATGCGCTCCGCTTCACCTTCGAAATTCAGAATCACGCGATGACGCAGAGCCGGCAGCACAATATCCCGGATGTCTTCCGGGAGCACTTCCGAGTGCCCTTTCAACAGCGACCGGACTTTTCCGCCGACGATCAGCGACTGGGCGCCGCGCGGACTCGAACCATAACGAAGGTATTTCTTCGTCAACGCATGAGCAAACGGGGTTGTGGGTTGCGTCGACATCACGATGCGAATGGCGTAGTCCTGAACCGCCGTCGAAATCGGAACGGCGAGGGCGGTTTCGCGCAGCGCGATGATTTTATCGGCGTTCCAGACGCGTTCGACAACGGGTTCGTCCAGGTATGTCGTGCGGTCGAGGATCGAATGGATATCGTCGGCGTCCGGAAAATCCATGCGCAGTTTCAGGAAGAACCGGTCGAGTTGGGCTTCCGGCAGTGGATAGGTGGCCTCGAGTTCGAGCGGATTCAGAGTGGCCAATACGACGAAAGGCTGCTCGAGCTTGTAGGTCTGCTTGCCCACCGTCACGGTCTTTTCCTGCATCGCCTCCAGTAACGCCGACTGCGTTTTCGGCGTCGCGCGATTGATCTCGTCGGCAAGAATGATGTTCGCGAAGATCGGGCCCGGCTGGAAGTCGAGGAACTTGTCGCCCTGCTCGTTTTCCTGAACCACGTTGGTGCCGAGAATGTCGGCGGGCATCAGGTCCGGCGTGAACTGGATGCGCGAGAAATTCAGGTGCAGCGCGTCCGCCAGGGTCTGGATGAGCTTGGTTTTTCCCAGACCCGGTACGCCCTCGAGAATGACGTGACCTTTGGCCAGCACGGTCATCAACACGTCGTCGATGACGTCGCTGTATCCGACGATTACCTTCGAGATCTCGGCATGAACTCTTCGGAACTCGGTTTGAAACGAGTCCATCTGCCGGTCGAGCACTGGATTTGCCATGCGGTCTCCATCCTTAAATAAGATCTGCGATTATACCCAGAAACTCTCCGCAACAGGCATAAAGCCGGCGGCCGCGGCTCCCCGGTGTGGCCTTGGCGCTTTTCCGGTCGACGAGACACTGCTGTCCCAATTGGGCGAAATCGGGGGAAAGCACTTTCCCCTCCTCGACGCTTTGCACAAAAAGTCGCAGGACCGAAAAAACAACTCAGATGTCTCCTCGTGGAGGCACTGCTGTCCCAATGAAGCGAAATCGAGGAAAAGCGTTTTCCCCTCCTCGACGAGGAGGGGTGGCGCGAAGCGCCGGGGTGGTGCTGTTCAAGAAATTGGTTTTATTGAACGAACCGCCCCGCCGCTTCGCGGCACCCCGCCTTGGCCAAGGCGGGGAAAAGTCATCGCTGGATTCAGGACCATCATGCATTTCCGGCAACGGGCGATGCCTCAAGAAAAGCAATTCTGGAGAAGAACCGTCCGCACCTTCCAGGTAGAATCACGGTCGTCTGATCGGGCGAGGGCAATTCGGCTCCTGGCGAATCCAATCCATGCCCGATCGAGGAGAATCACAATGGACGTCGTACGCAGTCGCGCGTGGTGGTGGCATCGGCAGGGACTGGATGGCTCGCTTCGGGAAAGCACGGCGGCCGAGGTTCTCGAACGGGCGGGCTGGGCGCGCTCCGTCGGCGGGGTGGCCCCCTACCTGACACTTTTTTCGCGCGCCGGAATCCGCCGTGAAGCGGCCGACCATGCACTCGAACAGCAGGAGATCCACGAGCTTCCGGCGGCGCGCGGCTGCACTTACGTGCTGCCGGCCTCCGACTTCGCTCTTGGACTGAAGGCCGGCGAAGGGTTCGGCGGCCAGGAAATGAAAACCGCCCTGAAGCTCGGCGTCACTGAAAAGGAACTCGGCAGACTGTGCGACGCCATCCTCAAGGCGCTTGGGAAAGAGCCGCTGGCTCCGGAGACCATCCGCGAAGCCACGGGAGGCGCGGCCCGAAGTCTCGGCGAGGCCGGCAAGAAAAAAGGCCTGACCACCACCTTGCCGATTGCGCTCGGCAGACTCCAGGCCATCGGCGAGATTCGCCGGGTGCCGGTCAATGGGCGCCTCGACAATCAGCGTTACCAGTACGCGCTCTGGCGGCCGAGTCCTCTGAAGAATTCCAAGCTGTCCGCCCCGGAAACCCATGCCGCGCTGGCAAAGAAATACTTTCGATGGATCGGCCCTGCCACCGTGGCCGAATTCCGGCAGTTCGCCGGGCTGGGCGTGAAAGACACGAAGGCCGCCATCGACGCCATCGGCCTCGTGCCGATGGAGCCGGGCAGCGACCGGCTCATGTTCGAAGAGGATCTCGAGATGCTGCAAACCCTCAAGGTGCCGGCTAGACCGCAATATGCGCTGATCGGCAGCATCGATTCGATCGTCCTTCTCCGGCGCGACCTGGACCTTCTGCTGGACCCCGTGGACCGCGCGAGTGGCATCATCCGGGATCCCGCGGCAAAGGCGGGAGGCGGATTGCTCGACCTGCCCGATCACGGGATACTCGATCGCGGACGCATCATCGGCCTCTGGGAATACGATCTCGAGTCGGAGTCGATCGCATGGACGACATTCGGCGTCAAGCCGGACAAGGCCCTGACCGCCGCCGTCGCCGAGACCGAAAATTACATTCGCGAACAACTCGGGGACGCGCGGTCCTTCAGCCTGGACAGCCCGAAGAGCAGGATTCCTCGAATCCGGGTTCTAAGAAAGGCTGCCGGGAAGTAGAATAGGCGCCTGGAGGTCGAGTGGGTCTTTCTGTCGAGTGGCGGGATGCCGGTTCGGTTGCGGTGATAGACGTCGTCGGAGAATCTTCGATCATGGATGGGACCGTCCTGCAGCAGACGGTGCGGCGGTTGCTCCGCGAAGGGAAACGGTATTTCGTATTGAATCTCAAAGGACTTCGTCACTTGGACAGCTTCGGTCTTGGCCAATTTGTTTCTTCATACATCAGCGTGCGTGATCAAAAAGGCGATATGAAGATCGTCAATCCGTCACCGAATGTGCGGGACCTGCTGCGATACTCGCGAATCGACACCGTCCTGCAGGTGTTGGGAACCGAAGAAGAAGCGGTGCAGGCGCTGCAGAAGCTGGCCGCAACATAGATGTCCAAACCGTCGCCGCTCGCTTCCATCTTCCTGATCATTCTGGTCGATATTCTCGGCCTGACGATCATCCTGCCGCTGCTTCCTTTCTACGCGGAGAGTCTGGGCGCCACTCCGTTCGTCGTCGGCCTTTTGATTTCGACCTACGCCGCATGCCAGTTGATGGCTGGACCGATTCTGGGCCAGCTTTCGGACCGGATCGGCCGGAAGCCCGTCCTGCTGCTGAGCCAGTGCGGCACTTTCGCGGGATTCATCCTGCTGGCGGTTTCGCATTCGCTGATCCCGGTTTTTCTCTCGCGAGTCATTGACGGGTTGACCGCCGGCAACATCTCGGTCGCCCAGGCGTACATCGCGGATGTCACGGAAGAATCGAAGCGCACGCAGTCCTTCGCCCTGATCGGCATCGCGTTCGGCGTGGGCTTTTCATTTGGCCCATGGATCTCGGGATTTCTGGCCGGATACTCCCACACGTATCCCATTCTTCTTGCGGCAGGTCTCTCCGCAACAAGCGTCGTCGCCACCCTGTTTCTGCTGCCGGGCAAGACGCCGGCTTCCATCGACGCGCAGCACGAGCACACGAAGGAGATCAGTTACCGGCACACATTTAGTCTTCTGCGCGAGCCGGCCGTTTCCCGGCTCTATAGGCAGTTCGCGGCTTTTGCCTTCACCTTCTCGATCTTCATGTCGGGCTTCGCGCTCTTCGCCGAGCGCCGGTTTGTCTGGCATGGCGTTCCGTTTCAGGCCAAGGAGGTGGGTTACGTTCTCGCATTCCTCGGATTTTCGGGAGTGTTGATTCAGGGCGGGCTGATCCGTCATCTGGTCAAACGCATGGGGGAAGCGCGTCTGGTACCCGCGGGATTCGCAGCCTCGGTCGTCGGAATGATCGCTCTCGGTTTGAGCCACGGTGTCGCGCAGTTGCTTGCCGTGGTGGCCATCTTCGCCTTCGGCAGTTCGGTGGTCCGGCCGGCGCTGACCACGATCATCACGCAGGTGGTCGGACGGAAACGCCAGGGCATGGCGCTTGGAATGACGCAGTCGGTCACGTCGATCGCGCAGATCATCGGTCCTGCGATCAGTGGAATGCTGATCCAGCACAATCTGCTGTCGATCTGGGCTTTCGCGGGGGCGGGCTGTTCGGCCCTCGGACTGATCTGGTGTTTCTATAATCGGGAAGTCCGAACCTATGCCCCGGACACTCCGGCCGGAGACTGATCGCGGGATCTCCGGCGAGCCGCTCACACGGCATTGACGATCCTGCCGTCCCTGACCGTCATGGACGGAACGAAACGCTGGTGACCCGTACGTTTGCCCTTACGGGTGTCAACAAACTCATAATCGCCGCTTTGAATCTCGAACACCGTGACGTCGGCGACACCGCCTTCGGCAAGGACGCCGACTTTCTCCGGATACTTGAACATCTTTGACGCGTTCGCCGTGACGCGTTCGACAACCTGGTCGACGGTCAATCCCAGCAGGAGGAACTTGGACATCGTATTCGACATGTCGACGACAGGGTCGCCGGCTTCGGCGTGGCCTTTCGTCATGTCGGTGGATATCGTGTCCGGATACCATCCCAGC
>JAHFTY010000234.1 GCA_023265365.1 Acidobacteriota bacterium | reverse complement strand
CATTCCGCCGGTCAACGTGCCGGCTTCCTTCAGCCGGCAACTGTTCGGGCCGGGAGCGGAAAGCGCCGTCAAGACCTATCGCAATGCGCCGAACGATCCGGATCTGGCGGGTCTGATGTGCCTGTTCGGTTCGGGCGAAATGCTGATGCCGCGATGGAAACGGCAAGGCGACACGGTGATCGCCCTCGATGAAAAAGGAGCTGAGGTCCTGCGGGTGCCCGTGAACGAACCGGTCTACGAGCGGCCGGCGTTCGACCGGCTGTACCAGATTCAGCGCACCAACTGCCCGTAGGAGGGCCCTCGCCTTCTGCCGGACGAGGTTAACGGATATGAAGAGAATCATTCTGGCTTTGTTCATCCTGCTGGCGCTGTCCTGCCGGCGGGAAACCCAGCGGTCGAACGAGGTGATCGCCAGCGTCGAGACGAAGCTGGCCTCCGATCCCGGCGATCCCGCGTGGCAGAAGCTGCCCGAATACCTCGCCAGGCTGCTGACGCAGGACCTCGTGGAACCGCGCTTGATGAACCCTTCCACGGCTGAAGTGCGCGTTCGCGCGATGACGGCGGCTCGCGAGATCGCGTTCCGGCTCGAGTGGGCGGATCCGGTTCAGGACGATCTGCCGGGCGCCGGACGATTCGCGGACGCGTGTGCGATTCAAACGCCCGGCAGGATCGATCCGAATCCGCCGGATCCTCAAATGGGCCAGGAAGGCCGTTCCGTCGAAATCTCGTACTGGCGCGCCGACTGGCAGGCCTGGGTGAACGGAAGGCCGGACGACATCACGGCGCTTTTTCCGAATGCGTCGGTGGACCGCTATCCGTTCGATGCGACGCCGCTCGAGAAGGGCTCCGCCGAACAACTGGAGTTCGCCAGGCGCTACGCTCCTTCGGCAGCCCTGGGAAACCGGCGGGAAGGCCCGCGCGAAAATCCGGTTGAGGATCTGATCGCCGAGGGACCCGGAACGCTTTCGCCGGCGGCGAAAGCGGTATCGCGGGGCAAAGGCGTCTTCGGACCCGAGGGCTGGTCGGTGGTCATCATCCGGCCGTTGCCCGACGGACTCGCGCCCGCGGTCCGTTCCCAGATCGCCTTCGCCATCTGGGAGGGTTCGAAAGAAGAAGCGGGCGCTCGAAAGATGCGGTCGGCCTGGATTCCGCTGGCCGTCAAGGAGGGGAAGTGAGCAATACATCCGTTCTGTCTTCTGAGGTTCAAGCCCTCGTCGGCCAGGCGGCCGAGTGGCGCCTGATCGAACTTCTGTTCCGATGCCCTTCCGAAACATGGAAGCAACAGGTGGACGCGGTCGCGTGCGAAGTCAAAGATCCCGATCTGTGCGACGCGGCGCGCATGGCGGTGGCGGGCGCTTCGGAAGGCGTCTTTCATTCCCTGTTCGGACCCGGTGGACCCGCGCCGGCGCGGGAAGCCAGCTACAACGGCGCCGTCCAGCTCGGATACCTCATGGCCGAGTTGAGCACCTACTACAACGCCTTCGCCTACAGTCCGGGCGCCGCAAACGAGCCTCTCGATCACGTATCCGTGGAAGCAGGTTTCATCGGTTACCTGAAATTGAAACAGGCCTTCGCTCTGAGCCAGCGCGCGGAGACCGAACAGTCGGTGAGTGCCGAAGCCGCCGATCGTTTCATCAAGGAACACTTGTGCACTATCGCGGAACCGCTGAGTTCAGCGCTGGACCAGTCGGGTGAAGCGTACCTCGAACTCGCCGGACGAGCCCTGCTCCGGCGCACCGGACCCAGCCCCCAGCCGCTGAAATCCCTTCTGGGTCACGAGCGGGACGAACGCGAGGGCTGGCAAGACCGCTGTGACAGGTGTGAATGAATTGCCTGTAAGAAAGATTCGTTGAGCGATGCGGTTTCGGTTCGGTTGGAAATGCACCCTGCCGGAAGTTGTGGTTCTTTCATGAAACCGTAGAGTCGCAGGACGTGAGTTGGGTATCCTGTGTCCCCTGAATACGTCACGTCACAAATAAAGGTTCGCTCCGCCTGTTTGTGGCCGTGGCCGCGTCAGTTCCATAAGGCCAGTTTCGTGTGACGCCTGATGCCGGCATCTTTGGTCAGCAGGCGCAACCCCTTGCATGAAGCAGAGGCAACGATCAGGCGATCGAACGGGTCACGCGTCCACGTTATTTCCGTAGCCTTACGGACCACCTCATCAAACGGCAGATCGCAGACCGTCAATGCGATCTCCGACTGCAGTTCGCCGAGAATAAGGTGAGCGGCGCGAGTGCAGCGCTTGATCTCGAACAAATATTGCAATTCCAGTCTGACCATCGGCGAAATCAAAAGGTCATTCTCTTCAATGGACTTGCGCGCTGTTTTGCTTAGCCGATCCACCAGCCCTTCGCAAAGCCACAAGACGACGTGAGTGTCCAGATAGATCAAGACTGCCCCTCCGTCCACTCGCCGGACCAATCCAAGTGAACGATTTCTTCGGGGTCCCCGACTATCGTCCCGGGGCGCTTCACCAGATTGTCGAGCTTCGACTTGGGTTTCACAGGGACAATCCTGATTTTCCTGCCGCGGCGCTCGATTTCCACGGGGACGCCGGTTTCCAGAACGCGGTCCACAATCTTGTATAGATCGGCGCGCGCTTTCGTCAAAGAGAGCTTCATGACCATCACTTTTTCTCCTGGCGCAGTATACGTACGTATTCTATATGCAAATTACGTACGTATAAAGCAGACGTGACGTATTACCGGACAACCCGGGTTTAGTTAGTTAGCGGGGATTTCGGACCTGCGACGGCTGCGGCGTTGAATTCGCCCTCCGGCGCGACCGGGAGTTGGACGTCGAGGGCACTGAGTAATCGCCAGCTGTCCGGCGGATGATGGCTATCGTGGGATCGGAAGAGTCCTTCGACCGGGGACGCCACACCGAATATTGGGCATCTCGTACCGCCTGAGCTCTACAGATATGTCGCACACCCGCCGAACACAGAGGGTAGGAAAAACAAGTCGCACTTGAGGCATCATGGACGGCCAGCACAGAGGAATCAAGTCAGCGGGCTGATGGAGCTCGTCGAACCAGCTCAGCGCGGCCGGTCTGCACCTTGAACTCCTGAAGAGACTCGGTTGACGGCACAGGGACGCCGTTCGATCCGACTCCATTTTGCTCGGCGGTGTTGGAGTGGATGTTGTTGGCATCGACGCCATCCAGGAGGAAGGTATTAGCGACCTGACGGCCGCCGTTCGACGAAATGTTCATGCTGCCGCGACCGGGCGCCGAAGTATCCGCGAGGTTGGAAGATGTACCGGTCGATAGGGTCAGCAACTGTGTGTAGTTTTTTGTGGGGAGTGGAAGTGCGATCGTCATCCTTTCGTCGATGACACGTCCAAGCGATGTGCTCTCGCTCTGTATGAGCTGCGCCGTTGCCGAAACCTCCACAATCGTTCCGACCGTTGCGACCTGAAGCGTTCCATCGACAGTGATCTTTTCCGTGGCGTTCACGACCACGCCACGATTGATGATCGTCTGAAAGCCGGGCAAGGTGAATGTGACGGTATATTTTCCGGGCTGCAGCAGACCGCTAGGGGATTCGTCAAGGCAATTACGAGACACCACATTAAACCGGCTTCGGCAGAGCGGACTGGACTCGCTCAACATCAGGGCGCTATGACGAGGTGGCGGATCACGGGAATCAAGGTCCCACTATGATCAGTGATGTCGCGATGCACGCGGACTGCGGTGATTCGCCATGTTCCCGATGGGCTCGATGCAGGGATGTTATGGCTTCCGGACAAACCGCGTTGCCAATTCTCGGCAACATCGTCTGAAGTTCCACCGGGCCGTCGAAACCGGACATCAAAATACATCTCCGACGAGAGGTTCGCACCAGCGAAGGTTGCGGTGACAGTGCTTCCGGCGCGCGAAGTCTCTGTACTGAAAGTAATGGCGTTTGCGATCGGGTCCGCAATCGTCGGAAGCGGGCTGTTGTCCGAGAGAAAGCTTCCGATGTTATCGCGACCGGCCGGCCAGAACAGTTGCTGGCTGACGCCGGGATAGCGGAAGGCGCGAATTCGCGCTTGTGTGGATGGTAATGTCAGATATCTCTGCAGCGAAATTGCGCCGGCAACATTAACGCCCGGTATCTTCTCCGGATTCGGCACGACGGTGAACATCATCCGTTGCAGGAGCGAATCGTCGAGAACAAATGTTTCCAGCCGTGAATTGCTCGCTTCCTTGAATTTGAGAAAGGGGATGATGCCCCACAGGACGTAGGCTTCTGAACGCTCGGCAGCCTGGATGGCAGGCTGGTCTCGGATACCCGTGTCCATGTACCAATCGGCGGTGTTTGGCCTGCCTGCAGCTTCCCACAAGAGCTGCGCCAGATATTTTTCGGTCGCCGCGTTATTGACAATGAATCGTGATTTCGTTCGCGCAATCCGTCCGAAGGCTTCCACAGCATCCTGGATCCCGCGTATTCCCGCGGGATCGCTCATGGGTCCGACAAGCACGGCCTGATTCGCAAACACCGTCCGCGGCCAGAGACCAAGACCATCGGCCATGAAATCATCGACACCCCGGTGGCCGTAATGAGAAAGGACAAGATCCCCCGCCCCTTGTCTTGTCAGATCGTAGGCTTCATCTCCAGTCTTTTGCACATTGACCCGATATCCCGTCATTCTTTCGAAGTCAGGCAGCAGCGCCGCCAGGAGACCTCCGTCAACAGGCACATTCACAACCTGCAAACGAATCGTTGGCGATTGCGCGCTCACTGTTGAAGTCAGCGACAACATCATCAACATAAGGCCCAGTATCTGCGTACCGTTTTTCATCGATCGAGACCTCCATTCGTGAATGACAGTCTAGGAAATCTCTGATGGGATGTGCATCAAGGGCGGGTAAAGATCGCGTTAAGAAGCGTTGAACTTGTAGCCTACGTTACGAACGCTCAGGATCAGCATCGGATGCTCCGGATTGTCTTCAATCTTTCTGCGGAGCGCGGAGATGTGGATGTCTATTGTGCGGTGCGTGACATAAACCTCCTCTCCCCAAATCGTCTTCAGAAAATCGTCCCGCGTGACGACCTCCGAAGATCTCTTCATCAGCAGGGCCAGGATCAGGAACTCTTTCTCCGTGAGTTCGACGAGTTTGTTTCCTTTAAACACCTGGTGCTTTCGAAAGTCGACGGTGATCGCACCGCGCTGAACGACATCATTTGCATGTTCAGGTTGGCAGCGCCGCAACACAGCGCGTATCCGGGCGACAACTTCGCCGAGACTGAACGGTTTGGTGATGTAATCGTCCGCACCGAGTTCCAGCCCACGAATCTTGTCCGCTTCCTGACTTCTCGCGGTGAGGACAATTACAGGAGTGGCGATACCGCGCCGGCGAATCTCTCGACAGATCTCGAAACCATTCTTGCCCGGCAGCATCAGGTCGAGGAGAACCAGGCTCGGCGGATTCTGCAGGACCGACGCTAATCCGGCAAGACCATCCGTTTCGACCCGGACGTGAAATCCTTCAAACTCGAGCTCGTCCTTCACCGCCATGCAGATTCCGGGCTCGTCCTCAATCAGCAGGATCGTCTTTGTCAACGTTCACTCTCCTGTTTCGCAAAAACAAGACGGAAACAGCTTCCCTTTCCGAGTGTGCTGTCCACCGTGACGGATCCGCCATGACGCTCCATGATTCGTTGGACGAGCGCGAGTCCGATTCCCGTCCCTTGAACGTTCAAGGCTCGGCCGTTCTCCGCACGATAGAACTTGTCGAAAATCTTACGATGTTCTGCTGCAGGTATCCCGATGCCGTAATCGACGACTTCAACAAAGGGAAAGTCATGCTCAACGGCGGTGCGAACGAGTACGTACGATTCCGCTGGCGAGTATTTCAGGGCATTCTCGATCAGATTTTGCACACATTGAGTGATGGCGGTACGATCCCCCAGGACGTAGGTTCCTTCCGCGGACGGTGGTGACTCTGTCTCGATCCGGCGGCCCGGGATCGATTGCAGAACTGACTGGATTGCGTCACTAACCACATCCTGCAAAAGAACAGTTTCGAACGAAAACTTCCATTTCCCTTCTTCCAGCTGCGCAAAATCCAGCAGCTTGTCGACCAGCAGCGTCAGCCTCCCCGCTTCCCGGCGGAGCGTCTGATGATACCGCTGCAGCATTTCCTTTTCGACAACGTGCCCGGCCTCGAGGCGTTCCAGCAGCGCGAGCATCGAACTCAAGGGAGTTCGAAATTCATGCGAGACGGCCGCGACGAAGTCGGCGCGGAGCTGCGCGACCGCCATCTCGGAGGAGATGGCGCGATATAGGAATAATCCAGCCAGTACGCTCATCAATGCGAGGGGAACGAACCAATAAAGAACGATGCTTCGGCGGACGCCGGATTCAACATATCCTTTCGGTGTGAATGCGATATGAAAGAAGGTGAAATCGTGCAGGCTCACCACTTCTTCGCCTCCCAAAGCCGGCTCTCCGGCTTCGGCGATTCGCAAAACTGCCTGGAAATTCTCCGCAGAGGAGATGTCGTCGAGACGACGAGTGGCAAACTCCATCAGCTCTGCAGACGACAGAACATAGCCTGTGGCTGTGCCGGGGATCTTGACGATCATCGCCTTCAGCCGCCGAAAGTATTGGGCGCCCGAGTTCTGGCGGAGGTTGAAGTCCCGGATGAAGACCTCAATCCGAGGATAGTACACGTCCCGAATCTCGCGTTTGTCGGGAACCCCTGTTGGAGAGTCCACAGGTAGACGATTTGTCGGTCTGTGCGGCAGGTACCCGTCAAGATCAGGAATGAGAACGCGATCTCCGTCGACCGTAAACTTCAAAAGAGCTTTCGATGCGACATTGTCCGGCAGGTCGCTAAACAGCCAGTGCTTCAGGTCCGGTTCGAACAACGCCAGGATCTCGCGTTGCCTGTTCCTTTGACGGAAACGCTGCTCCGCCTCATCGGACCGGATCGCGCGAAACGCAACG
>JAHFTY010000233.1 GCA_023265365.1 Acidobacteriota bacterium | reverse complement strand
GCCGATCCACAGGTCCTCCCTTTCAGCACCGACACCGGATTTAATTACATCCCGAAGCCTTTTTCAGCCGTTGCTTTGCTTCAAAAAATCCGGGGGGTCATCTCTCTCAAGAAGGAGTCGACGTCCTCCCGGGAGCAGATTCCCACGGTTCTGGTCGTCGATGATGACGAGCCGATACGAATCCTGATAAGCAGCACGCTGGAAGACGCCGGCTACCAGGTTTTTACGGCGGCGAATGGCGTCGATGCCCGGCGGATGTGCAACCAGATTGCATTCGATCTGGTGATTACGGACCTGATCATGCCTTACATGGACGGCTTCGATCTGTGCGTCGAACTTCGGCACGCCTTTCCGGACATCAAGGTGATGATTGTGTCCGGGGCGGCGCTCCCCCGGAAATACGCGGAGGCTTTGCCGGAGATGTCGCGGTTCAGGATCTTATCGAAGCCCTTTTCCACGGCCGACCTGCTGGCGGCAGCAAAGGCCGCTCTTGATTGATTTCCTGGACTTGCTTCTCCACCGGACGGTTTGTTTTTCCGCGGATGTATCTTCGACCGGCCGAGCGTCGTATGCCTATAAGAAATGAGACGGCTTGCCCGGCATCCCCTGACAAAAAACGGCATCCCCATTGCCGGTAAACGCCCGATGAAGTGGAAAGACATCGGGGGCGCGGTTCTCAGGATCGTTTTGATCATCGGGATCGCGGTCACTGCTTCGAGTGGAACCACCACGGTTTACACGGACTATCGCGAAGACGAGCGCACGTGGCTCGTCGGCAATCATCTTATTGAAGCGTCCTTCCGGTTGGATGACGGTGGCCGTTTCCGGTTTCGATCGATCCGGAACAACGCCTCGGAGTATGAATGGGTGGGATGGGAACCGGATCCGAGTTCGCCGGTGAAGCTGACGGTCGACGGGACCGAACTGGATGCGAACACGGCCTATTCTCTGGTTTCGTATTCCTTTGAAGAAATCACCAGTCCCGCTCCAGGCCGCCGATTCGCGATCGCGCTATCGACATCGGCCGTTCCGGGACAGGTCCGATTCGAAGCCGAGGTCTATGAAGGTCAGCCGTTCGTCCGATACCGCACCGCGTACACGAACGGCGGCAGGATGCCGGGTCTCGTCACGAAAGCGGACATGCTCAACTGGACCTTCCATGACGGCGATGACACGTTCCGCGATTTTTTCGTCGCGCAATGGAAGCCGGGCCGGCAGGCAAACTTCGAGCCTCATGAAACGGATCTCACCCGTTCGAATGCGTCGGTGGAAATGCGGACCGGCGCGAGCGCCGACCATGCCGCCTGGCGCGCCCTGCGCAACAGTCAGGACGAAGGCCTGGTCGCGGCCTGGGAATTCGACGGACGGGCCCAGGCTCACGCCGGGCACGACCGCGACACCGGCACGTTGCGGCTGGACGCGCTGGTGATGAACCTGAACCATCCCCTTCTTCCGGGCGAAACGTTTCGAGTGCCGGATGCGTTCCTGGGCGTCTTTCACGGAGACTGGGACGAAGCCGGTTTTCGCACGCAGCGTTTTGCGGAAAGCGTGCTCGCGGCGCCCGCCCCCGATCCGGAAAAGTTTCCTTACGTCATGTTCGACACGTGGGGTTACGAGACCGAGATCGACGAAGCCGTCGCCATGGCCTCGGCGCAACGCGCGGCAGAGATGGGTGTCGAAGTTTTCATTCTCGATCTGGGCTGGGCCCGCGCAATCGGCGACTGGCATCCCGATCCGGAGAAGTTCCCGGACGGCTTGTTGCCGTTATCCGATTATGTTCATTCGCTCGGCATGAAGTTCGGACTTCACCTGCCGCTGCTCCAGGCCGCGACGAACTCTCCGGTCCTCGAGGAACATCCGGACTGGAGGGCTGCCGAACCGGAGGGGTCCGCTTCGTATTTCGGCGCGGTCTCCCTGTGCCCGAGCCACAGGCCGGCCCGCGATTGGATCGTTTCGGAAGTGATCCGGGTGATTCAGGAATATGGTGTCGACTGGGTCACTCAGGATGGCGAAAACATGGTGAAGCTGTGTGACTCCTCCGAGCATACGCATGCGCCGGGCGACAGCAATTACTCCAACACCGTCGACGGTCTCGATGAAATTCTGAAGGCCGTTCAGTCGGCGACGCCGGGCGTGGTCTGGGAAAACTGCGAGGACGGCGGCAGCCTGCAGACGTTTCACATGATCCAGCACTACGTCACTTCCATTCTCAACGACTCCGACGACGCATTAACGACGCGGAAAGCCGTCTACGGCGGATCCTATCCGTTTCCCATGCGTTACACCGAGCGGTACATGATGTCGGAACCCGACAATACCTATGAAACCCGCAGCTACATGTTTGGCGGGCCCTTCGTCCTGATGAACCAGATTACGAAATGGTCCTCTTCAACCTCGTCCTTTGTGAAACGTGAAGTGGCCATCTACAAATCCCTTCGCGCCACCATGCGTTCTTCCAAAATATTTCACCTGACTCCTCCGCCCGACGGATCCTTCAACGACGCCATCCAGGCTTACAACGCCGCCGAAGACCGCTCGATCCTCTTCGTCTACGGAGCCGAGCGTCGATCCGCCGTGACTTTCGTCGAACCGCGCGGCCTGAATCCGCAGGCGGAGTACCGTGTGAGTTTTCTGGAAGTGCCGTATTCCTTCCTCGCAACAGGTCTGGAGATCATGCAGAAGGGCATTCCTGTCGCGATCCGTTCCAAAACAACGGAGATCGTTTCCATCGATCGGCAGTGATCGCCCCGGTCAGTTCCTGCCGGCGGCCCTCATGAGTTCGGCCTTTGCCACTTTTCGTCCGTCCGCCGGATAGTGGACGGGCACGATCGCTTCGACGTCGAGTTTCAGGCGGTCGATATTTTCGACGAGATTGAGGGTCGCCGGATTCACCGGCGTCGCGACCGGCGCGTTGGCCTGTGCGGGCGGATTGAAGGCATCCGCTTCGACCAGAATCTTTTCTTTCGGCAGATACGCGACGATGAGGCCTTCCTGGTGCAGACTGCCCTGGAGGCGGTGCAGTTCCACCACACGATTGCCGTCCGTCAGCACTTTCTTGTCGGCGATCGTTTCCACCTTGATCTTCTTTCTCGCGGTTTGCTGCTTGTCCGGAGTGAGCGTGTGCGGGGTGGCCAGAACTTTTTCGAAATATCCCTTGTTGGCCTGGTGGGTCAGGATCGTCGCGCCCTCGGCGACGAATGCGCGCATGCCGCCCGAATGGTCGAAATGGATGTGCGTATTCACGACGTACCGGACGGGCTTGTTGGGAATCACCCGCTTCGCCTCCGCAATAATCGCCTGTGAGCGCGCCTCGCTTTGCGGTCCCTCGATGACGACGATGTGGTCTTTGAACTCGACGGCGAGAGCGGCGTATCCGGGCAGGATCAGGTACACGCCGTCTCCCAGCTTCTGCGAGGTCGCCGCCGGCGGCTGCGCCGGAGGGCCGGCGGCGGCTTGCGGTGGCTGAATGTTGGCGGCGAAGTTCGGTTTCACATCGGTCACCGTGAAATCGAGCGTCGGATAGCCGCCTTGCCGCTCGACGATCTTCATCGGAAATTTGACGCCGCCGAAGTCCTTGTAATCGGAATAGCGGATTTCGAGCGGTGTGTCGCCGGACACGGTATTGTCGATCACCGTCTCCACGCGTTCGATCAAGTGCTGATCGTTGAAGTAGCCGCGGACGATCGCCTTGTTCTGGCCGGTGAAACTCACCACGTCCACCTTCCGGCCGCCGATGGTCTCGGGTTTGACGACGGCGTTGTTCGCCGCGGCCGCCTTCAGGAAGCCATGCGGTGTTTTCCAGATCTCAAGCTGCTGGGCCCAGGACGTATTGGCGTTGATGGCGATGGTCTGCGTCTGGGCTGGAGGCAGGCCGCCGCCGCGGCGTTTCGGATCGACGGGCTCGGGCACCCGTTCGGTGCGGACGGCCGGGATCTGGTAGTCGATAGTGCGGGTGTACGACTTGTTCCTGAATTCGGGCCATCCCGACGATGGGTTGTAGGCCTGCCCGAAAGAAAAATCCGACGAGGTTCCGGAATACTGAATCGACTTCAGATTTTCCGCTCCCATGGCCCTGGAGGCTTCGCCCAGAACCGTCCTGGCGTCCTGCCGAACTGCGGCAGACGCCGTCATTGCAACACACAAAAAAGCAGTCAAGATGCTCTTCAACATAATCTCCCCCTGAACAGTCTCGTGATGCTCTATCAGATCGGCGCCAACATAGGAAGCAGTATAGGCGCGATTCTGGCGCTTCGTTTCGAATGAAATAAGGGCTCTTCTTTGCTATCCTCGTCGTCCTTTGGAGGATTGAATGGATAGAATGATGTGGCCGCTCGCCTTGCTGGCGATCGTTGTCCTGGCGATAACCGGAGTCGCTCAGCAACGCGACTCGACCGGCCTTAGTCTGGATTTTCCGGTGCCGGCGTGGCCTGCCAGCGGAGTGATTCCTCCGGAACTCAAGAGTCATTGTGTTTTCGTCGACGCCGAGAAGAACGAATACGTTGTCGCCTATCCCGACAATCTGGGTTCACCGAACTTCGAAAAAGACGGTCCCTCCGAACGTCACGTCTCCCGATACAAACTGCAACGGGGCGCCGACCCTGCTGTCGCGGTTGCCGTTTCGGCGTCAAGCGGCGGGAAATACAAGTACGCCTACACCATCTTCAACAGCCCGAAAGCCAAACAGTCGATCGATCAATGGATTCTCCTCCTGCCGGACGGCGCCGGCAACAGCGCCGCAAAACAGCCCGCGGGCTGGTTCGGCTTGATTCAAAAAGGAAGAACATTCACCGTTGTAAGTCCCGACTGGATCAAGTCCGCACACGCCGCCGTGTTTGCGTTCGAGAAAACGAGCGGCCAAATCGCCCCCGGCGACAGCAGGAGCGGATTCGAACTCGAAAGCGATTTGAAACCCGGCTTCACCCTGGCCTACTTCCGCCCGATCGAATCGCTGGAATCCACGACCCAGGCCTCCGGCAACATTCCGCAACTCGTGCTGAAAAACGCGACGCCGCCACCGACTCCCGGTGCGCCGCCGGCGGGCGGCGGAGGCGGCGGATTCGGGAATCAAATCCCGGCCGCGGCGACGGCGGCATGGCAGCCGATCAAAGACGACATCGAGAAACTTCTGCGTTTTGAATACAACAGCAAGGCGTTATTGACGCTGGCCCCGAAGTTTGACAAGTCGGCGACGGACAAGACGATCGCTTCCGATTTTCTGAGAGGAATCACTGTATTGAGCCAGGCGGGCACGCTGTCGGCCGATTCCGCGTTTGTGGAGGGAACGCTCAGCGACCTGGATGCGTACCTGAAGGCCGGTGGAACCGGGCAACTCAAACTGAACGCTCAACCGAAAAATGAGGTGGAAACCCAGGTTTTCAACGCGATCAAAGCCAGCCTGCACATCAATTAAGCTTCAGTATTGTCAGTGGGCGTCAACACTTATGAGTGGGGCGCCCATTTTTTTCCCGATCGCCTCAATTTCCCTTGATAGTCCGGTCCAGCAAAAATATGATCGCGGACACCTGAGTTAAACCACTTATAGTGTTTGCGTTAAGGAGAAATTATGAAAGCACGGCCGACCGCTGTTATCAGCGTGGTCACGTCAGCGTGCGTTGCGGCAATAATGGGTTACACCATGCACGTTGCGGCAATGCAGGCGCCTCAGAATACAGTCAAGAGTCCGGCACCCATCGCCGCGGCCCACGCCATTTCCGGTCCGGCCCCGGCGAACACCGTTATCACCGATGCACAACTCACCAAGGTCATGCAGACCAATTGTGCCGGTTGCCACAGCGATAAGTTAAAGGAACAGTTCGGCAACCTTTCATTACAGAACTACGATGTCGCAACGGCGGCCAGGAGCGCGGACCTCTCCGAACGCATGATCAAGAAGCTGCGCGCCGGAATGATGCCTCCTCCGAATGGGCCCAAACCGCCCGCGGAAATGCTCGCGGCGCTGGTGGAACGAATCGAAAACAAAATCGATTCGGCAGCCCGGCTGAACCCGAATCCCGGCACGCGGTCCTTTCAGCGGCTGAACCGGGCGGAGTACAAGGCCGCGGTGAAGGATCTGCTCGGCATCGATGTCGATCCGGGCAACTGGCTGCCTCTGGACACGATGAGCGGCAACTTCGACAACATCGCGGACGCGCAGTTCCTGAATCCAACGGTTCTCGAAGCGTATCTGAATGCCGCCGAAGATATCAGCCGCATGGCGATCGGCGATTTGAACGCTCCGGACATCTCCGTCAGATACGCGAACTCCGAATACATGTCGCAAAACCCCGGCGACCACGTGCCGGGCACGCCTTACGGCACGCGTGGCGGCATCGCCGTGGACCATGTGTTCCCTGCGGACGGCGAGTACACGCTGTCGCTGACATTCGCTTCGGGCGGGAGCGCCAAGGATGAAAAAATCGATTTCTCCGTCGACGGCGAACAGGTCTTCTTTCTGACTTACAACCAGCAGGCCACCCAGCAGGGCGCGGCCGCAGACGGCCGCAGTTACCGGTTGCAGGGAACGACACCGGTCCGGATCACTGCCGGACAGCATCACATTGCGGCGGCATTCATTAAGAAACAGGACGGTCCGCTGGAAGATGTGATTCGCCCGCACGACTGGTCGCTGGCCGGCGGCGGGTCCGGAGGCAACGCGGTAACGCGGTTGCCGCACATCCGCGAACTCTTCATCAAGGGACCGAGCAAGATCACGGGAATGACCGAGAGCAACAGCTCGCGTTCGAAGATCTTCACGTGCCGTCCCACGGTCGCCGCTGAAGAACGAAACTGCGCGCGCAACATTGTCGCGAAGTTGACGACCCAGGCGTTTCGGCGTCCGGTGACGGCTGCGGATACCGACCAGTTCCTGAAGCTTTATGACTCCGGCTCCGAACGCGGCGGTTTCGAAATCGGCATCCGGGAAGTCGTCAACGGAATTCTGGCGAGTCCGAACTTCGTGCTGCGGACCGAAGTCGTTCCCGCGACCGTCGCGCCGGGC
>JAHFTY010000002.1:13611-54404 GCA_023265365.1 Acidobacteriota bacterium | reverse complement strand
CCGGAAGAATCTGTGCCAGGAGTTCCTTGTCGTTCGTGTCGCAGTAGGGATCGACGACGGAGCTCAAATACGGGATGTTCCGATCGTCCCATGCCACCCGGTATTCTTCGCTCACACCGCCGCAACACTTCGAGAAGCGGGCGTCGCAGATTCCTCCCTCAAACATGAGCATCTGCCCCTTGGTGTCCCGGACAGCCTGCTGCACGGATTCTGAAAACACTTTCGTGATTCCCTGGTATCGCTGGCAGTGGTCGTCCGCGCAAACGTCGTAGTCCTCGTGCGACTCGCGTCCGTACCAGCGAATCAGTTCGCCGGGTGTCTGAATGAACTCCGTGCCGGGGCCGCGGGCTTCGGGATTGGCCTTTGGATACCACATCCAGCTTCGGGAGATCACAGCGTGCGCTTTCAGCAGATCCGGCGGACAGGCGGCGCTCATCTCGGATGAGATCACGCTGGTGACGTAGTCTTCGAGCTCGACGTCGTTGATGACCGTCAGACCTCCGGGCCGCTGGAGGATGCGCAACCCGCCCCGGAATGCCTGGCGTTCGTTGCGCTCCCAGTGGAACCCGATCCCGATCGTGACGTCGTTCACCGCAAATGACGCATCCGGACCGGCTGGTACGAGAGTCACAGCGGAAGTGAGGTGATGTCGACCCGAATCCATCCCCTTCCAGTTGCCGATCAGTTCGATATCGACCGACTTCCTTCCTTCCATCAACCCGACCGAGATTGTCTTCACGGTATCGTCACCTCTTCAATGATGCGGCGGATATCGTCGCCGGTGATCTTGTGAAAATCCTTTTCCACCGGCGTGACGAATACGCCGCACAGATCGATCGTTGCGGGACTCACGGTCAACTCGCCCGAATGAAAGACAGCGGGACGATGTTTGCTGCGCCTGAAGACGACCACGACCGTTTCGCCTCCGTCCCGAAACGCGGCGATGTTCACCAGGGGTTCCGGAGTCCCGATTATCGATTCCGCCAGAACCGGATCGACGCGAAGCCCGAAGGAGGGAAGGCCTTGATCGATAATCGGGACACCCTTGCCCCAGCATGCCTGGAAATGGAGATGGTCCGGAGCCGAGGCGCCGCACCGGGCGCCGTTATAAATGACAAAGAACCCGGGAAGCGCTTCCGCCAGCGCGAGCATATTCTCGATCTGCCCAGCGATCCGTTGAGGGCGGTGATGGCGATGCACAATCGTGAGGTGTTTCTCGAGAATGGGGAAGGGGTTGCAGTAAATGGTGTAGTCGTCGTTAAACTCGAGGCCTTCTTCTTCCGGCGGCAGATTGGACGGACACAGGAAGCACGGCCGCTTCGCAACGGAATCCGGATCCACGTTCGCGGTGGTGCTGACGATGCGGTGCGGCAGATGCCGGACCTGAATCCGGAATCCGTTGACGTCGACCGGTTTCGTCAGCGCGTGCCTCAGGCCCTCCATGCCCCGGGCAAGCATCGGCCAGGACGCAGCCTGTTCCTCGATCAGCCTATCGATGTCGCTGGCGTGCGCGAATTTCATTGGTCCGGATCCAGTCCTTATAGGCGTCGTAGCGGTTCTCGGTCTCAAGGGGAAGGGCGCTGTCGGTGTTCCCTTCCCACCGGCGGCACAGGTAGACCGATTCATAGATGCGGCCAATCTCGTATTCCCGGCTGATTCTTAACGCGACAGCATAGTCCTCGCCATAACTCGTGTTGGGAAACCCGATTCCCCGCAGCACGGACACGTCGAAAGCGCGCGGCGCACCAAAGCCGTTGATGCGAAGCGCATTGTTGCGGCCATTCTCGCGGGACCATTCGCGATGATCGATCAGACCGGGAGGAATCTCCTCAAGCTTGAAGTTCACCATCGTGTACGACCCCACGACCATCGCATAAGGTCCGCGTTCCAGCTCGTCCACGATGCGCGCGAGTGCGAGATCGTCTCGATAGATATCGTCCGAATCGAGTTGCACGGCGTATTTGCCGCACGACTCGGAATAAATCGCCTCGTTCCAGCATCCGCCGATTCCAAGATCCGTCCGCTCCGGGATGATATGAACGAGGCGAGGATCACGGATGCCGCGCAGGAACTCGGTCGTGCCGTCGGTCGAATGGTTGTCCACAACGATCAGGTTGAACGGAAAGGATGCCTTCTGTGAAAAGACGCTCGCGACGGCGTCCCTGATCGTCCCGGCACGATTTCGGACCGGAATCACCACACTGGCGGCAATCCCCGCGGCGGTCTCTCGTGGAACAGACCGGAATGACGGTTCCAGCCAGGCGCCAATCCGCTGGAGATGCGCGGTGGCGATCCTTTCCATTTCGATCTGATAATCGCGGTTTCGCGGATCGACATAATCGAACTGCTTTTCTCCCGCCGGTCGCGCATCCGGAACGGAAGCGGAATACAACGGTTCGGGAATTCTCATGACCGGGTAATGTTCCGACAGACGAAGGCGCAAGTCGTAAAGTGCGCCCCACTTCCATTCTCCAATGGCGGCTTCACGCGCTGCGGGAACGGAGATCGCGACAACGGGGCCGAAGTCGAAGTTATCGCGAATGCTTCCAGGTTGATAGTGAATGCGAGGATGATCCGTCGCGTCGGCGTAGACAAAGGCGGCGCCCGAATCGGCGATGGCCTGGGTCATGCGGGGCATCATGCGTTGGCCGGGCGTGACCTGAAAAAAAGGATCGGTCAGAACGAGGACGTCTGATGGCGCGCCGTCCAGCAGTTCGCGGAGTTCGGCGGTGGAAAGGTTCACTGCGCCTCCGCCGGCCGAACCAGCAGAACGCCGGCCATCCGGTTACGCTTCAGGAAGTCTTCCAGCTTTTCTTCGACGACAGCCCCCCGGCTCTTGGCCGCGTTCCGGACCAGCAGGCCCCGGCCGTTTTTGACAATGATGCCGCAGTGAAAGATGTCGAGACGCTTCCGGGTCGAAGCGCAGAAGATCAGATCGCCGCTTTCGAGTTTGTCCACGGAGCGCAACAAGTAACGTTTGGGAATGCACGAGAAAGCCGCGGAACGCGGCGGCAGGCCGGGAATCATGTCGAGAATGCGCTTCCGGGTCACGATGGGTTTCAGGGCCGGAATACGCTGGACGAACCCGGCGGCGATGTTATTGCGGATCCATTGAGTCATGTAGTGATTGCGGCGCTTCCACTCGATCCGCCCGTCTTCGTATCGAATGCGGCGCAACCGATCGATAAAGCGGCCCGCGTTCTTCGATTGAGCGAGCGCGAGAACCGTTTCGACGAGCGTGACGCAATCGAAGCGATGCATGTCGATGGTAAATGTTTCGGGAGTTTCTGCGGACCCGATCAGCGGGTTGACGACGTAGGGTTTTCCAACCAAATTGGAGGAAATCCGGTCGATCCGGGAACTGGCGCGCGTCGCGGATTTCGCCGCTTCCAGCAATTGCTGCACGCGCCTCCGGTCGAGGCCGAGAGGTTCACTGCGTTTCATCGGCCCGATTATACCTTACGTCAGGCGTGTCCCATTTCGGCCGGCGGGTAGTCCAGCGCCTCGTCTTTCTCCCACTCCGTCGGGAAAATCTCCACCGCCAGCAGGTACGACTCACCATCCTCGAACATATGCGAAAGGGTGGGATCCGTCAGGCGGAACTGCTGGTTGTAAGCATCGTATGCAACCTTTACGAGAATCATGTCCCGGCCTCCTTCAACGACTAAAAGCGCAATTCGAATGCCGGCGGCGAGGAGGAGCAGTCCAAATTGCGGTGGAGGGCTGGCTTTGACTTTTCCCCGCCTTGGCCAAGGCGGGGTGCCGCGGAGCGGCGGGGCGGTTCGTTCAATAAAATCCTTTTCTTGAACACCATCCCGGCGCTTCGCGCCACCCCTCCTCGTCGAGGAGGGGAAAACGCTTCTCCTCGATCTCCCCTTTGTGCATCAGCAGTTTCCGGCATCGCGATTGCTCATTAAGTTATTAGATATGTTCCGCGACGTAATTTTGATGTCCGTTTTACTCGGTGTGTCGGGAGTTCTTCTCGCCAGTGGGTTGTTTTTGATCATTCATGGCATCGCGCAGTTGGCGAAAGGGACGTTACGGTCCCACGCAGAACCGGAAGGGGAGAGCATGCTCCTAGACCCGTCGAGCGAGTAGCATAGTCGTATCGTCGCGATTGTCGAAGTCGTAGGCCCATTCGCGGACGGTCTGTGTCACGATTTCGACAATCCGGTCCAAAGGTTTGGCAGCGTGTTCCACCAGCAGACCCGCCAGACGCGTTTCTCCGAATTCCTCACCCTTTTCATTTTCCGATTCGGTAATGCCATCCGTGAAGGCCGCGAGAAGGTCTCCCGGCTGAAGCTGGATGACGACCTGTTCGTAAGGAGCATCCGGGAGGATTCCCACCACGATTCCGTTACCTTCAAGGCGGCTCGCATTCCCACTGCGCACCAGGATGGGAGGCAGATGTCCGGCGTTCGTGTAGGCCAGGCAGCCGCTTTGATCGTCGTAAATGGAGCAGTAGAACGTGGCGTACTTTTCGGGAGGCGTGTTTTCGTACAACTGGCGGTTCAACCGGGCGACCAGTGTTGCGGTCGACGGCGTCTCCCCATTCTCCCGGTTCGTCAGTTGCGCGTGCAGCGAGGACTGAACGCTCGCCATCAGCAGCGCGGCGGAAATGCCCTTCCCGGAGATGTCGGCGATCACGATTGCCATGTAACGCGCGGCGATGGGAACGAAGTCATAGTAGTCGCCGCTCACGACCCGTGCCGGATTACAGACGCCTGCCAGTTCGAGCGTCTTCAACTGGGGAATCCCCTTCGGAAACAACTGCGCCTGGACCTCGCGCGCGATCTCGAGTTCCGCTTCGAGCTTTTCTTTTTCCTTCACCTCGTCGATCAGTCGCCGGATCTGCTCCGTCATTCCGTTGAACGAGGCGGCGAGTTCGCTGAGTTGATCCCGGCTGCGCACCGGAATGCGATGCGAAAAATCCGCGTTCGCCACTTTCTTCGTTCCGAGATACAGGTCGTGAACGGCGCGAGTGATCGAACGCGTGAGGCCGGCGCTTAGCATGAGGGAAATCACTTCGACGAACAGGAAAATGAACGCGATCACGAGCAGGGCGTAACCCATGATCGGGGCGATCGTGCCGAGCGAGCTGAAAAGCCTTGGAATGAACATCGACGCACGCGACGCCACTGCCAGGATGGCGTTATGAGACGTGCCGTCCAGCCGCGTGACCGCCAGGATGGACGGCCATTCCACCTGAAAATCCCAGAAACCTCGCGGCTCCGGCAACGTGCGGGCGGACGTGACGATGGGCCGTGCCTGCGGATTGGGATTGTCCTGCCCGCGGCGGCTCGTCGTGAACCGGAAACCGGAGCTGGGCTGCTTGCTTTCGCTGAGCCGGACACCTCCATCGGCCGACTCGAACTGCGTGTCGTAAACAGAGACAGCGCCGAGATCGGGATCGAATTCGCCGAGCATTTTCGAATCGATCGGCGAGTACGCCAGGACGTCAACGCGATGGCCCGCCGCCTCAAGCCGCACGGCAGCCGCAAGCATGAAGGTTGTATCCCTTTGAACAACGCCTTTGAATCCCGGTGTGATCCAGGACGGAATATCCAGGATGATGCCGTCGACCGGGATGTCGCGAAGACTCGATCCCGATCGCACAACGACCGACATTCCCGGAAAAAGCCGAAGCGCGTCCTCCGGACGATCGGAGAGGAGCGCCACCGCGCGCGCGGCCGAAACCGCGTTATCGGTGAGGCGCTGGATTTCTTCCCGGACCAGGTTTGCTGCAATTTGCCCGAACAGAATGTAGGAACCAATCCCCAGCATCACGAATATCAAAGCGATGGGGACCACGCCGAACAGGACATACGTCACCAACAGCCGGTTGCGCACACGCCACACCAGACGCCGCGTGAGCGGTTTGATCAGGCTGAGGATCAGGAAGAAGAGCGAAAACGTGAATAGAACGCCGAGAAGGTCGCCACCCAGAAGCTGGTAGCCGATCGTGGAATCCAGGATGGAATTCACGATCATCGCAACAAACAGAATCAGAGTGACGCGTTGAAGTCTTGTCAGACCTTTGAGCTTCGACCAGATGTTCACTGCCGCTCCTTCAGGAATGCTTCCACCACCCGCGTGGCTTCCGACGCGTATTCGGGTTCGCTGTGAGGACTGTGCGTGGCGCCGGAAATCAGATGGACCCTCAGGGCCGGCAGAGCTTCCTGAAATGCTGTACTGCGTCGTCGCGACAATTGTCGCGTTAATTCCATTGATCTTTACGCATACGACGCTGTTTCAACCACGCGGTTTTCGTTGGCCGGTTTGACAACTTTTCTCAATGGATAACATTCCCTGTCCGCAAATCCACGGCAACGGCTTGCCCGGCGCCCGACTCGATGACCAATCGCGCGGCCTCGTCCTTGATCTCGATAGATACCGATATGGGCCGGCCACCTTCGTCCAGGATGCGGGCGCTGCGGTTCATCGTGTCGATTTCGGCGTGGAAGAGGACATGAAAATCGACGTTCGGAGTGATCCTCACAACCGGAATGCCGTTCAGTTTTTGTACCACGACACCCGTCTCCACATCTTTTTCCACCCGCACGGCCCCCGACGGAGTCTCGCCCTGCCACACGACCACGGGTTCAGCCACGATGAGGCGGCCATCCAGGCGCAGGGGAATGACGTTACCTTCGGCGTCTCGGAAGACGGCTTGTTCACTCCCAAACGTCAGGTCGCCGCTGCGGACTTCAGCCCCGGAATCGAGGCCCCGCAGCTCAAAGGGCGAGCCTGCGCGGAGCTTGACCACCCCTTTCACGAAGCGTCCTGACGGGAAGGGTCCGATCACCTTGACCGACTTGTCTGCGGGTTGCGTCCCCTGCCAATGGCCAGACCGTCGGCCAAACATGCGCCGGAGCCGGTCCTTGGTCTGGGAGTCGTTCCCGCACTTCGTGAAACGCCAAGTGATCATGGGGTCGAGAACATCGCCGCCGTCTGTGATCATCTGGCGCCACCTTGTACACCTGATACAACATTCCCTCGGCACATCGATCTCCACCACGACATATTCAATCATTCTTCCGCTGGCACTCACTTTTTTTGCTCCGTACGGTGGCGGTCCAAAATCAAGCGGAGGAAAAGTCTCCGGTTTTCGTGGCGGAATAATTTCTTTGCGGGGTTTTCGGGGAGCCACGGTGATGTTGGCCTCGTCGTCGCCGGTGATATCCAATTCGTCGTAGTCGGAGCCCTCTTCGGAGCCCGACAGTGTAACGGTGTCAGACACGGTATCCTCCTTCTGGTGCGCCAGGCTGGTCCAGCCCAACCGCGGTAGAGCAAAACGGCACAGCGGCATAGGTGAAACGCTTCCGCAGGTCCCTGAGGATAAGGAAAACAGGCGGGGTCGTCAACGTATGGGTCCATTGTGTATGGGTCCATTGCATCCATTGCATGTTTACAGATCGGCGAGTTTGGCGGAATCGCCTTCAGATGGGCCGCAAAGGCCGGGTTCAAGGGACAAGCGAAACGTTATTACGTGAAACCGTGGAGTCGCAGGACGAAGTCTTTTCCCCGCCTTGGCCAAGGCGGGGTGCCGCCGAGCGGCGGGGCGGTTCGACCAAGAAAATGAGATTCCTGAAAGCACCACCCCGGCGCTTCGCGCCACCCCTCCTCGTCGAGGAGGGGAAAATGCTTTTCCCTGATTTCGCCTTATTGGGACAGCCTTGCCTCGTCGGAGGGGAGTTGAAGTCTTGTCAGACACTCCTTCAGGAATGCTTCCACCACCCGCGTGGCTTCCGACGCGTATTCGGGTTCGCTGTGAGGACTGTGCGTGGCGCCGGAAATCAGATGGACCCTCAGGGCCGGCAGAGCTTCCTGAAGACGGTCCAACTCACCCGCTTCCGTCCGCGGATCCCGGGAGCCATGGATGAGAAGCGTGGGAACCGGCAGTTCGCCGATGCGTCCGGAGTAGAGATCCTGCTCCGGATCGGAACAGTTGTCCAGAATGTCGAGCCACGCCTTTCCGTGAACCCGCATCAGAAACTCCCAATAGTCTTCCCCATGCTCGCTCGCCATCGCTTTCGCGACCCCCGAACCAAATCCGCGCGGATTGGTGGCCGCCGTTTCAAAGAATGCGCGAGACGAAGGTTTCGAGCGGTCATAGTGAATGGCTTCTCCAACGATCGCCGAAAACCTTTCCGGCTGCGACAGGCCCATCCGAATGGCAGTCACCGCACCGTCGCTGTGTCCCCAGAGAACGCATCTCTCGATATTCAGGGAATCCAGAAACTCGAGCATTTCCCGGGCGGCGTTCTCGTGAAATCCACGGGGAAACGAGGTCACGCGGGCGGCTTTCCCGTAGCCGGCGCGATCCGGAATCAGGATACGGTATCGATCCCGGAGAGCGGCGATCTGGATGTCGAACGGGTACATCGCATAGCCCCAGCCGCCATGAAGAAAGAGCAGCGGGGTTCCTTGCCCCCACTCGCGATAAGGTATGATGACCGTCATATCGATCAGATTCTAACGGATGAAAGAGCTTCAGATCCTTCGCGAACTTTTGAACGATCAGCCCCTGGTGAAATGGCTCGGCATCGAACTCCTCGATGCGGGTTCAGGCTGGGTGAAAGAACGCCTTCCCTTCCGGCCCGAATTCCTCCAACCCGGCGTGATTCACGGCGGCATCATCTATGCGCTCGCCGATACCGTGGCCGCGCATGCTCTTCTAACCCGGGTTTATCCGGATCAGTGGTGCGCGACCGTGGAGCAGAAGATCAACTTTCTGCGTCCTGTCGCCGAGGGCGCCATCGTGGGTCACGGCCGAGTGGTGCACCTGGGCAATCGCATCGTTTACGCGGAGGCCGAGGTCTTCGATGCGAGCGATCAACTGGTGGCGAAGAGCACGGCGACATTGATGCGTCTGGCAAACCCATCACGTCTTCAATGACTGGTTGACCCGGAACATTCGGCGAAGGCGCAAACGGGAGTGGAAGTGCCGGGAATCCGCGGCGGCGCGGCGAAGAATCGAAAGCCAGTCCTGGGTATGGATTTTAGATTTCCGAGATTTTGAACGACGACGATTTCATGAGCGACGAGTTCGGAACATTCCACGCCGCCGAAATCCACGCCGACAAGCCGGACCCTGGCGCGAATCAAACGAAAAACGGTGTCTTCGTGCAAGTAAGGGCCGGGCGCGACGCCTTCCACTTCATCCCAACCCGTTCGAATGAGGATGGCTTTTCCCCGAGCCTGGGAATCGTGGAACGGAACGCGGACGGCATGGTGCGTCGGGCCCACCGAGTCCAGCAGCATTCCCTGGACCCCGGCCACGGACGCCAGGGGCACGTCAAGCAAGTCTCTGCACGTGAGGATCGCGGATTTTCCCAGCTCGACCAAAGTCGTCATCGTCCATCCCTTTCGCGGCCACAAATCCGGTTGAACGCCGAAATGCTCATACCATTTCCACGGCAGCGGTCAGTACATCGTAAATATAGTGCAGTTGTTCCGGCGCGATGACATAAGGCGGCAGGACATAAATGACATTGCCCAACGGACGCAGCAGCACACCGCGATCGATAAAGAATGAATACAAACGCTCGCGAATGCCGGAAAGGTAACCGGCGTCGGGCGCTTTCAGTTCGAGCACGCCGAGGTCGCCGAGAAAACGCGTGGTTGCGACCGAGGGATGCCCGGACAATTTCGAAAGCCGTTCCCGGTGAATCGCTTCGATCGCGCGAATCCGCTCAAACACGGGTTCGGTCTCGAACACGCGGAGACTGGCGTTCGCGGCGGCGCAGCCGAGCGGATTTCCGGTGTAGGAATGCCCGTGAAAGAAGGTCCGGGACCGGTCCGGCACATCGAACGCCTTATGGATTTCTTCCGTGCAGACCGTCGCTCCCATGGGAAGAAATCCGCCGGTCAGTCCTTTTGAAAGGCACATCATGTCCGGAACGACGGCCGCAAGCTCACATGCGAACATCGCGCCGGTCCGGCCGAACCCGGTAAACACCTCGTCGGCAATGAGCGGAATGCCGAACCCGGTAGCCATCGTGCGAAGACGCCGCAGGAACTCCACCGGATGAATGATCATTCCGGCCGCCCCCTGGATCAGCGGTTCCACAATGATTGCCGCGATTTCACGATGATGCCGCTCGAACACGATACGCAAGCGATCCAGGCACTCGATATTGCACGTCTCCCGGACTTTTCCGACGGGGCAACGGAAGCAATCGGCGGAGTGGCCTCGCATGACCGGGAATCGCATGGTGTCGAACGCTGTGGTGAAGGGAGAGTCGTCGCTCACAGACATCGCCCCGGCCGTGTCGCCGTGATACGCGCGATCGAGAGCGACAAATCTGGTCCGCTGCGGCTGCCCGCTGTTCCGCCAGAATTGCAGCGCCATCTTCAACGCGACTTCGACCGCGGTCGATCCGTCGTCCGAAAAAAAGATGTGCGACAGTTCTCCCGGAAGAATCTTTTTCAGACCGTGAGTCAGCTGTTCGGCCGGCTCGTGGGTGAATCCCGCGAAGATGACCTGCTCGAGTTTGCGGGCCTGCTCCCCAATGGCTTCGGCGATCAGCGGATGGCCATGGCCGTGAATGTTCACCCACCAGGACGAAATACCGTCGATGAGCTTGCGGCCATCCCTGGTGTAGAGGAGCGCACCTTCACCGCGGTCGATCGCGATGGGCGGTGGATCCAGTGCGGCCTGTGTGTAGGGACGCCAGATTTTCATTCCTTCCAGAAGCCGCCATCGAAGTGTCGATTAAAAACATCCAGCAGCGTGTGACGACAGATTTCCTGCAGCATGGGAATCTCACCGGCTACACGCACATCGCCATAATGTTCGATCGCGCGCCGGTTGTCTTCGTCCGGATCGCCGATCATCACGACTCCCTTCAACGCGATGCCCGCATGCCGGAGCGCGTGAACGCTGAGCAGCGTGTGATTGATCGTTCCCAATGTGGTGCGTGCGGCAAGCACAACGGGAGCGCCGAGGCGCCGCATCAAGTCGAGCATGAGGTGGTCCTCATTCAGTGGAACCAGAATGCCCCCGGCCCCTTCAATGACGAGAGGAGCGTCCATGGCCGGGCGTCGAAAGCGATCGATCTCGATCCGGATGCCGGCGCGGCGCGCAGCGAGGTGCGGCGAAACCGGCGGTTCGAACCGGTAGATTTCGGGCGCCGTCTGCGATTCCGGAATGCCGGCGTACCGGATCACGGCGTCACGATCGGAGCTTTCCACGGTTCCGGTCTGAACGGGCTTCCAATACGAGTAACCGAGTCCGGCACACAACGTCGCGCACAAAACCGTCTTGCCGACATTCGTGTCGGTTCCGGTAATGAAGAGATCGCTAGCGGGCATCGCAGAGGGCCCGGACCAGCGTCGCAAGGTCGTCGAAGCGGAGGCGCGACGTCAATGAAAGGCGCAGGCGCGCGGTCCCGGCAGGAACGGTTGGAGGCCGGATCGCTTTTACGCCGAAGCCCCGGTCGATGAGAGATTGGGCAACAGACAACGCCGTGTCGTTCGAGCCAAGCACGACAGGAACGATATGCGATTCGGAGCGGCTCGTATCGAAACCCCGGCTGTTCAACTCCACGCGCAAATACTCCGAAAGAAGCCGCAGATGACGCCGGCGCTCGTCCTCCCCGGCGACGATGCTCAGCGCTTCCGAAATCTGCTCTGCGGCGAATGGCGGCAGGGCCGTGCTGAAAATGAAGGAACGCGCCTTGTTCACAATGTATCGCCGTGTCGTTTCCGCGCACGCCACGAACGCGCCCGTCGAGGCGAGGGCTTTTCCGCACGTGTGAATCGTGGCAATGACGCAGTCCGGACGCCCGCTCTGCGCGACGATGCCGCGGCCATTCGGCCCCATAACGCCGGTCGCATGCGCCTCGTCGACGATCAGTCCCGCGTCATACCGGGCGGCGAGAACGTACAAATCCTCGATCGGAGCGAGGTCGCCGTCCATGCTGAAAACACTCTCGACCACGATGAATCGCTCCCGGGTGTCGTTCGATGCCCGAAGCATCTCTTCGAGAAACTGAAGATCGCCGTGGGGAAAAATCACCTTGTTGGCGCGCGAGAGCCGGATGCCGTCGATGATGCTCGCGTGATTGGCGGCATCGGAAAACACGGTTGTCTCCGGCCCCAGCAGAGAAGTGAGCACACCGATATTTGCAAGATAGCCTGAACTGAAACACACGGCCGCTTCCGCGCCGACAAAGGAGGCCGCCTTCGCTTCGAGCATCTCCCATTGGCTGGAGTTTCCGGAGAGAAGCCGCGAGCCGGTGGAGCACACGCGTTCGCCCTGTCGTTCGATAGCGGATGTCAATGCCAGCTTGAGCCGCGGGTCGTCACTGAGGCCGAGATAATCATTGGAGCAGAGGTTGATTCCCTCAACGGCGCCAACCTTCCGGAACTGATCGGCCCTTTGGAGTTCGTCCAGTTCCGCCTGCAGGCGAGCAAGAATCGCGTGAGTCTTCCACCTCGTTCGCATGAGCCGATTATTGTACACTGCAAAATCCCATGGCACGACTGGACTTCGAGTTGAGTTTCGATCGAGCGCATTCCGTACCGGTCTGTGGATCTCGGCCGCGACTGCGCTCTTCCTTGGCTTCCTTGGCGCTCTGGCCGTTTATTCCCGGCGCCGCGTGCTAGAATCGGCGGATTGATGCGCGTTTCCATTGTTGTTCCCGTTTACAACGAAATCGAAGTTTTGCCGAAGCTGCTTTCCACGCTCGAACGCGTGATGGCGGGCACGGCGTGCGACTACGAGATCATTCTGGTCGACGATGGCAGCACTGACGGTTCGGTCCCGTTGCTGAAGAGCGCGGCGGCCGCCGACGCACGCGTCAAGGTGCTTTTCTTCGGACGCAATTTCGGACACCAAGCCGCGATCACCGCGGGTCTGGATCAGGCGTCGGGCGATGCCGTCGCTGTTATCGATGCGGATCTGCAGGACCCTCCGGAGCTTCTTCTCGACATGATCGAGCTGTTGAATCACGGCTACGACGTCGTCTCCGCGCAACGCACCGGCCGTGACGGCGAGAGCCCGGTCAAACGGCTCACTGCAACGTTCTTTTACTGGGTGATGCGACGGATGGTCGACGAGCGGATCCAACCCGAGGTCGGCGATTTCCGGATGTTCAGCAGGCGCGCCGTGATCGCGATTCGTCAACTCCGCGAACAGCACCGGTTCATGCGCGGAATGGTGGCCTGGCTTGGCTTGAAGGAAGTCATTCTTCCGTATCATCGCAACGCGCGGGTCGCGGGAACCACGAAATACTCGACATGGAAGATGCTTCGGCTCGCATGGACGGCGATCTCTTCCTTCTCGGCGTTGCCACTGCGCCTCACGATCTGGTTCGGTTTTTTCGTCACCGCCGTCGGGTTCGGCTATGCGTTCTACAGCATCTTTGCCGAAACGGTGCTCCACTCGACGGTTCCTGGCTGGACGTCGCTCGTGTGCCTGAACATTGTTTTCTCCGGAGCGACCCTGATGGCGATCGGCCTCGTGGGAGACTACATCGCTCGAATCTACGAGGAGGCGAAGGGTCGTCCGCTCTACGTGGTCACCGAAAGCGCCAACGTGGCGGCCCGGCAGGCGCCCACAACCCGAGGCGTGATCCTCACCGTCGACGATTCTCATGAGCGACAAACCGAAGCCGCCGACCGAGTTTGACGCCTACGCCGGCAATTACGGAGAACTCGTCCGCGATCCGATTCGCGACCGCTTTGCCGCTTCGACCGATTTCTTCTTCAAACGCAAAATCCAGGTCATCGAAACGTTCTACCGGAAACGCGGCATAAGCACCAACAGCCTGGCCTGGCTCGACGTCGGATGCGGCCGGGGCGATCTCATGCGTGCCGGACAAACTCACTTCCAATCGGTGTCGGGATGCGACCCCTCCGAAGAAATGCTGAAAGCCTGCGCCCCATTCGACGTCCGGCGGCAGGATCCGCCGGACAAGCTGCCTTTCGACGATGGCGCCTTCGACTTCGTGACCGCCGTCTCGGTCTACCACCACGTCCCGCCGGAGGGCCGTGCGCTGCTGACGCTGGAAATGAAACGGCTGCTGAAACCGGACGGGATCATGTGCATCATCGAACACAATCCGCTCAATCCGGTCACGCGCGTCATCGTCGCCCGGGCACCCGTGGACGCGAATGCGCAATTGCTCCGGCTCAGGGAAGCCCGGCGGCTTCTCCTTGATTCAGGAGCCAGGATCATCGACTGGAGCTATTTTCTTCTGCTTCCCCAATTCCTTCATCGCCGTCTCGCGTCGCTGGAAAGCGCGCTGTCCGGTTTGCCGCTGGGCGGACAGTACGCGGTTTTCGCGCAAAAGTGATGGATCGCCGATTCTGGATCGCCGTTATCGGCGTCGCGGTTTTGTCGATCGGCGTTGTCGACGGCCGCATGCTTCTCGGTAAAGTTCCGTTTCCTTCCTTCGTTGTTTTCCAGTGGCCCGCCTTCATGCAGTCGGCGCCGCGGGAACCGCTGCAGGTTCCGGCCAACATCGGAGACGTCGTAACGTCTTTCTATCCGTTTCGCGCCATTGCCGCGGATGCTGTGAGAAACCGTGAAATTCCACTGTGGAACCCCTACATGCTCTCCGGCACGCCGTTGCTGGCGAGCGCACAGTCGGCCATCTTTTATCCGTTGACGATTCCGTTTTACGTGCTGCCGACCGCCATGGCCTGGGGGCTGGTTTCCGCATTAAAGGTTCTCCTCGTGATTCTGTTCACCGCCGCATTTGTCCGGCGCGTGGGCGGTACAACCACCGGCGCGGTCACGGCGGCGGTGTTGTTCGCGTTCTGCGGATTTCTGACGGCGTGGCAGGCCCAGGCGATGTACGACGCCGCGATCGCTCTTCCATTCATCTGCCTGGCCGTTTTCCGGCTGCATGAACAACCGTCGACCGGCAATGTGATTCTGGCCTCGATTGCCTTCGCCATGCCGGTTCTGGCGGGCCATCCCGAAACCGTCGTACACACGACGCTGACAGCGTTGGCCTTTGCGGCATTCCTCTTTGCATCGCGACCGGGAACAACGTTCATCCTGGGCTTCATGGCTTCGGCTTTCCTGCCGGCCGGCCTGGCTGCCGTGCAACTGCTGCCGAGCATGGAATGGGTCGATCACGCGTACCGGTCGCTGAGCGATTCGTGGCCGCACCAGCCGTTGTGGACGGTAGTTTCCTGGGTCTCGCGCGACATCCTGCATTCGACCAGTTCCGCCGGCATCGAGATTCCGGAGCAGGCCGCCTACATCGGCATGCTCGCCTTTGCGGCGGCGCCTCTCGCGTTCATGAACCGGTCTCGAAGGGTGGCCGTGTTCCTCGCGATCTGGACAGCGATTATCCTGTCGGTCGCGTATGGCGTGGGCCCGATGTACTGGTTTTCGCTGAAACTGCCGCTCATTCAGGGAATCAAGAATTCCCGGCTGATTTTTGCCGGCGCGTTCGGTATTGCCGTGCTCGCCGGCCTTGGAATTTCGGAACTGGAGCGATGGAGCCAGCCGAAGCCGCGACGGCAGCTTGCGCGGGCTTCGATTTTGATGTTCACGGGATGCGCGATTGCGCTCTCGCTGATTTACGCGCTCCGCAGTCTCACGTTCGCCGTATCCGAGCCGTCACGGTATCCGCGCGTTTCGGCCATGCTGCTGGCGGCGAGCGCGCTTCTGCTTCTGCTCCGCCTTCTCGGGAAACTCCCGGTCGCGCCCTTTCGCGTGGCAGTGGTGAGTCTTGTCTGTCTGGATGTTCTGAGCTTCAGTTATGGGTTCATGCCGTTTTCGGATCCTGCGCATATCTTTCCGCCGGTGGAGTTGTTCGATCGTCTGCCGGGGCGGGGGCCGGAGCCTTTTCGAATCGTGCAGGTCAATGGCGCCTATCCGGAGAATGTTCAATCCGTGTACGGACTCCAGGCCGTGCCAGTTTTGCAATGAGAGTCACCGCGGAGTCGCCGAGCGTGCTCGTGGTGAGCCAGATCTACTATCCGGGCTGGGCAGCCTCTGTCGACGAGCGGAGCGTGGACGTATTTCCGGCCGACTTCGCGTTAACGGCGATCGAGGTTCCGGAGGGGCAGCACGACGTGCGGTTCGAGTTTCAGTCGCCGAGTTTCAGAATCGGGCTGCTGATATCGGCCGTCACCGCTGCGGTGCTTATCGGGCTGGCTTTGGATTCGCGCCGCTCGCGTTTCAAGCCGAGCGAACCGAGCAGCGCATAGTCGTCGTCGCGATCGGGGTTCGGAGTCGTCAGCAGTTTTTCTCCAACGAAAATGGAGTTCGCGCCGGCCATAAAACAAAGCGCGGCCGCTTCCCGCGTCAGGGAGCGGCGTCCCGCACTCAGGCGAACGCGCGACGCGGGCATGAGCAGGCGTGCCGTGGCGATCATGCGGACCAGCACGAGCGGGTCGATCGTTTCGGCATCCTCGAGCGGCGTGCCTTCCACACGAACAAGCATATTGATCGGGACGCTTTCCGGATGCGGGCTCAGCGTGGCGAGCTGATGCAGCAGGCCAATGCGATCCCCGTCGGACTCGCCCATTCCGATGATTCCGCCGGAGCACACCGAAATGCCCGCGCTTCGCACAGCGCCGAGCGTCTTTAAACGGTCGGCATAGTTCCGGGTCGAGATGATCTCGCCGTAGTACTCGGGCGACGTATCGAGATTGTGGTTGTACGCGGTCAGTCCCGCTTCGGCAAGCTGCTGCGCCTGCGACTCGGTCAGCATCCCGAGCGTGCAGCACACTTCCATGCCGGTGGCCGCCACCGCTCGAACCATCTCCAGGACGCGGTCAAACTCCTCGCCGTCCTTCACTTCTCGCCAGGCCGCACCCATGCAGAAACGCTCAACGCCATCCGCGCGAGCCTGTTCGGCAATGCCTTTCACTTCGGAAACGGACATCAGGTCTTCTCTTTTAACCGCGGTGGAATAGTGCGCGCTCTGAGGACAGTAGGCGCAATCTTCGGGACAGCCGCCCGTCTTGATGGACAGGAGCTGGCATAACTGCACTTCCGGCGCGCCGAAATGGCGGCGATACCCGCCCTGGGCGTCGAACACGAGGTCCAGCAATGGCAGGTTGTAGATATTTTCGATTTCCCTGCGGGTCCAGTCCGATCGAATCGTGGTGTTATTCACGCTCTCGATTCTACCGATGCCGCCGGCAAAATCCCAGCCCGGGTCGTCATTTCCTGAAATCAGATCTCGAGCTTGCCGTTGACCACCATTTCCTTGAGTTTGAATTTCTTCTTCACCTCGAAGATACCGAGTTTTGCATTGACCTCGACCTCGTTGTCCTCGATTTGGATCGGTTCTTTCCGGTCAAAGAAAAGAATGAAATCCAGGTTGCGCCCGTGCGGGTTGGTGCTGATGCGGGCCAGAGGGATTTCGCGCTTCCCGGCCTTCAGCGCGCTTTTCTTGAGTTTTCCGGTGTCGGCAAGCGCCTGGCGGGCCAGATTCTGCGGCATGCCTTCGATGAGAACAATGTAGAACGCGTCGGCAGCGGCGAGGTATTCCTTCGCGTCCGCGGGAACTTCTCCGGGCCCGGGCATTTTGGAACGGACGTTGGCCTGCTTGATCGGCAGAGCGCTCTGCCAGGAAATGACGAGCTTCATCGTTGCCGCCGCGCCACCCGCGCCACCCCTGCCGCCCCCGCCGCCTCCACCGCGCCGGCCGCCTCCGCCTCCGCCTCCGCCGGCGTCACCGCCGCCACTATCGTCTCCTCCACCGCCGGTCGCGCCGGCCCCCATATCGAAAGAGCCGCCGCCCGGCGGGCGCGTCGCCATGGTGATGTCCTTTGCCCAGGGCGAGTCGGAAACGAATTCCTTCAGTTCTTCGTCGGTCCATTGATTGAACTGTTTTTTCGTCCAGAAATCCTGGGCAAATGCTGCCGAGGCCGCGAGCAGAACTACCCCTGTCAGAAGCATGAATCCAACGCGTCGAGTTCCTGCCGCCATACTGTTACCCCCCCCAATTCCGATTACATCAAAATGATAGCCGGGATTATAATGCGCGCACCTTGTTTCGGAGAGGAGAATGACGTTGAAGAAATGCCTTGGAATTCTGTTGACGATGGCCGCTTTGGCTTGTGTTCCTTCGATTCTAATTGCGCAGGACAAGCCGGCGGATGTGAGTGGGGCGTGGAAGCTCACCATTGAGACGCCGATGGGCTCATTCGTTGCCGACCTCAACTTCAAGCTGGAGGGCGAGAAGATCACCGGCGAGTTGGTGTCCGAACGAGGAACCCTGTCGGTGGCGGGAACGGTGGATAAAGAGACGATCAAGTTCACCGGTGAAACTCAGGGATTTCTTCTGACGTTCACCGGAAAACCCGGACCACTCGCCATGCTCGGAACGGTCGACTTCGGCGGGAATGGCGGCGCGAACTGGTCCGCCATCCGGCCATAAGAAGAACCCGGCGCGTTCACGATCGCATTTCCCCGGCTGTCATTGCCCAGCGTTCGTGATCGCGCCACCGCCCTGCAATCCTGAGATACTTCGGCGAAAACCCTTCTTTCCTAAAACCGCAGCGTTTCGCGAGCTTGATCGAGCGAATGTTTTCCGGCTGGATGTTCGCTTCAAGCCGATGCAGCCGCAGGGTCCGGAAGGCGTACCGGATGACGAGATCGAGTCCTTCGGTCATGTACCCCTGCTTTTCGAAACCGGCCGCCCCGTAATAACCGACGAACGCGCTCTGCAGCGCGCCCCGGATGATCTCGCTCAGATTGATCACACCGACAATGGCGCCGTCGGTCTTCCGGCAGACCACGAAGCTTTCCGTCCTTCCGCCGGCTCCATGGTCCACGAGCCGTTGGAACTTCTCCTCGCTGTCCGGCGCGTATACCCATGGCCGATGAAGGACGCGGCTCGCACCCACCATGGCCAGGAATGCATGGACGTCTTTGCTTTCGGGACGGCGAAGTTCGACCCTCGGAGATTTTCTGCGACTCAAAGCACTTCCTCCTTTCCAACGGGCCCAAACCACCGCCAACAGCCGGATCAGACCCGCTCCATAACCCTGTGATATCTTCGGACTCCCAACCTCCCCACCATCGTCGTCTTTGGCTGGGTTACATTAACGGCTTGCTCGCGAGAAGCTCAAACTGAAAGCGGAATTACGCGGTGTTAACCGGCGCGCATCTCCGGCGTTGAAATGTTGTGCGGCTTGAATCCACTCTGGGATTACAACCGGTGGAAGACCATTCTTCCCGGTTTCCATGGACCGGTTTCGCCACTCCGAAACAATCATGCGGGATGGCGTGTGACCTTTCCGCTGTTCGCCGGCATGCTGGCGGGTTTCATGGGAATCGTATTCCTTCACCGCGCCCCGATTCTGCATCGGAGCGGGCTCCCGTTCGCGATCGGGTTCCTGGCTACGTCCCTGTTGCTGTTGTTTGCGATGCTATCGGTCCGGGTCGGTTGATGCCGATGTACTTTTCGAAGGAGCCGCGGAGCGCGTGATAGTATGCGCGGCTATGAAAAGACACTGCCTGCGAGCCGCTCTGCTCATCCTTTCGGTCAGCCTTTTTGTCTGCTCCCAGTCGATTCCCGCCCAGCTCAGCGATTCGCAATTCTGGAAATTGAGCACGGATTCCTCGGAGGCGGACGGCACGTTTCGCTCGGATAACCTGTTGTCCAACGAGCTCTATTTCCAGTATGTCATTCCGGATCTGATCAAGACCGCCAAGCCCGAACGAATCTACCTGGGCGTCGGACCGGAGCAGAACTTCACCTACATCGCAGCGCTCAAGCCGAAAATGGCGTTCATCGTCGACATCCGCCGCGGCAATCTCGACCTTCAACTGATGTACAAAGCCATTTTCGAACTTTCGAAAGACCGCGCGGACTTCGTTTCCATGCTGTTCTCGAAAAAACGGCCGGACGACCTTTCGGAGAAATCCACGGCGAAGGATATTTTTGCGGCTTATTCGAACGTCTCCAGAAGTGAAGATCTCTTCAATGAGAATCTCAGGAAGATCGTCGATCACCTCAAAACCAAACACGGCTTCGGACTCTCCGGCGACGACGTTTCCGGTGTCGGCTACGTCCTCCGGAATTTCTTCCAGTTCGGTCCCGCCATCAGCTACAACTCATCGACCGGCGGCGGATTCGGCGGAGGCGGCAATCGCGTGTCGTACGCGGATCTGATGACGGCCTCGGATCAGGACGGAACCACCCGGAGCTTCCTGGCAAACGAAGAAAACTATAAGTTTCTGAAGGAACTCGAAACGAAGAACCTGCTCGTCCCGGTGATTGGAAATTTTTCAGGCCCCAAGGCCATCCGCGCCGTCGGACGGTACCTGAAGGAAATCGGCGCGACCGTCTCGGCGTTCTATCTCTCGAACGTGGAGGACTATCTTTATCGTGAAGGAAGCTGGAAGAGCTTCTGTGAAAACGCCGCCACCCTGCCCCTGGACGAAACCAGCGCGTTCATTCGCTCCGTGAGAGGTGGGCGCTATGGCAGCGGTTACGGGCTGAACTCGGATCTGGGAAAGATGGCGGCCGAAGTCAAAGCCTGCTCGTCTGGCGGCCGCTGAACTCGTTCACGAATTTGACGGCCTCCGTCGTGTTGTAGCCATAAAGCAGTTTCGCCACTTTGACGGCTCCCATCCTGTCTCCGCTTTCGACGAGTTCCAGCAGTCTCTGTTCCTGTTCTGCTTTTGGCATCCCGGCGATCAACCGGTAATCGACGCTCGTACCCGCCTGCGGTTTCACCTGAACGAAATTTCCGATCTCGGCAAGGAACGCCTGCAGCTTCGGCCGAACTCCCCATTCCACTCGAACGAGTCCATCCTTGACGACCTGCACCGGATAGTGCGGGCTGCTGGTTTGGGCGTTTCCAAACCACCGGGATCCTTTCGGAGCAGGCGTGAGGCGCTCCGAAGCGAGACGATTATCCAGTTCGCGAATCTGTTGGTCCGGAAGCTTGAACTCGGCATATTTGAAGCGATTCCGCATGTCGTTGCCTGGAACCGCGCCCGGAATGTTTCGCTGAACGCGGTGTTCACGCACCCATTCGATTTCGGCGAACGGCATGTAAACGACGGTCATGTCTTCGGACGGAAAGTGATGATTCAGATACGTCCGATACTTCACGAGAAGTCCGTCCGTCTGAACGCGGACCAGCCAGTTTGTGGGCAGACGCCGGGCCTTGAATACGGACCATGTCAGCAGCGCAAACAACCCAAACCAGAAACCGCACCAGCCCAGAATAAACACTCCAATCCAGGCGCCGCCGGTCCACGCCTGGAAAGCGCCGAATGCGCAGCCCGCCGCTATCGCGAAACAAGCGAGCCACGCGAGGAAGCTGTTGACCGCGGAATATCGATACTGCAGGCGGAAGGGCTCCAGTTGCGCCTGATCGAACGTGAGGAACTGCATCGCGGAAGAGTACAATCGGGTCCAACAATGACGCTACTAAAACTGCCCGAAGCGGCAAAGCTCCTCAACATCAGCTATCCCACGATCAAGCAATGGATCTACAAGGGCCGGATTCGATCCATCAAAATGCCGGGAGGCCATCACCGCATTCCTCAAAGCGAAGTCGATCGATTAACCATGGTGAAAGTGGCCACGAAGGCCGCCCGAACGCGGCCGGCCGTGCTGGACGCCATCAGCGGAAGAAACAAACTGTTCGGCGTTGTCGAGAGCGTCCGGCGCGAAGGTCTGCTGGCGGAAGTGAGAATCAACGTGGCCGGCCAGATCATCACCGCCATCATCACGAGCCAGTCCTGCAAAGACCTCGGACTGAAGCGCGGCGCTCACGCTTACGCGCTGATCAAGTCGACTGAAGTCATGGTCGTCCGGGCATGACAGCGTCGCCGGCCACTCCGGCGCTTCGCGCCACCCTCCTCGTCGGGGCACTACTTTCCCCATAAGGCGTTTTTCCCCTCCTCGACGAGGAGGGGTGGCGCGAAGCGCCGGGGTGGTGCTGTTCAAGAAATTGATTTTTGTTGGACGAACCGCCCCGCCGCTCCGCGGCACCCCGTCTGGGCCAAGGCGGGGAACATTTTCAAAAGCGGAGTTTGAGCGCCAGTTGGAACACGCGCGGATCGCCCGCCGAATTAATCGTGCCGAAGCCCGGAGATCCGGCCAGGACATTCGGAATACCCAGCGGCGGCGTGTTCGTCAGATTGAAGACCTCAGCCCGAAGTTCCGCAGCCCGAATCCGCTTGGTAACGGCGATGTCCGCGCTTCCATAACCGGGCCCTCGAACCGGATTGCGCGAGCTGTTGCCCAACGTGAACTGAGGCGCGATCGAAAACGCAGACGTGTCGAAGAAACGCGATGTCGAGCGCTCCCGCCGCGAAAGCGCCGTCCTGCCGAGGCGATCCGGCCGTTGCGCGCCAAAGCCGGCGAACGAATTGAAGTTCGTTATCTGGGTCACGGCCAGAGGCGTTCCGGACTGACAGGTCGCAATGACCGCAACAGACCAGCCGTGCCCCAAATCGTATGAGATGCTCGCCACGAAGATATTCGGGATATCGCCGGTGGAGACATCGCGTTCCAGCCGGCGATTGTGTGAGTCGGCGACAGGAACGTCCGTTGTAGGTCCGGAGAGGATGGATGCGTCGAAAACCGATGAGGCTTCATCGATCAACTTCGACCTTGTGTAGCTTGCGAGAAAGGAAAGGCCGGATGAAAACCTCCTGTCGATCTTCGCCTGAAAGGCGTTGTAGTTCGAGTTTCCGACATTGTTTCTGAAGAGGGTGATATTCGTGAACCGGGGATACGGCTTCAGCAACTGCGCTCGTGAAATGGCCGGAGCGCCGAGCGACGACGATCGGGGGATGACGCCGAAATACGGATTGGCAACGGACTCCAGGAGCTGTGAGCCGAGAGCCAGTTGCCGCGGCGCCAGTTGATTCAGATTCGTGTCCGGAATGCCGACATGCGTGATTTTCGATCCGGCCCAGGCAAGCTCGATGAGAGTCTCCGGATTCAGCTGGCGCTGGATCGAGACATTCCACTGTTGAACGTAACCGGAACCCAGTTGCCGGTCGACTGCAAACGCGCCCTGGCCCAGGGACGAACCGGCACTGGGCGGCATCCACGCGACGCCCGGCCCTTGTGACAGGGAAAAAGCCGGACTTACGCCGTCCAGCGACCGCTCGGTCAATGTCTGCACAAAGGGAAAGTACGGATTCGTAAACGGAGTCGTAATGCCGGACTGTTCGATCCATACCAGCGCGTACCCGGAACGCACCGCCGTTTCCTCGTTCAGCCGATACGCAACCCCGAGGCGGGGACCGAAGTTCAACTTGTGAAGCTGGCGCGCCGAACGCGAAAAGCCATTCTGCCCCAGGAAGTCGAGTTGCTCCGTCCGAAGATTGAAAACAGCGCCCTGGTCATCAACCTCCGTCGACGGGAAATTGAGCGTGTAACGGACGCCCAGGTTGAGCGCCAGCCGGCGCGACGACTTCCAGTCATCCTGAAAGAAATATTCCTGAATTCGCGCTCGAGGCCTCAGCGTCTTTTGCTGCAGGTCGATGCTGTATCGATCGACCAGTCCCAGAAGAAAACTGGAGAACGCAGACCCCGTTTGAGCGGCGCTGAAGGTGAAGACCCCGAACGGGGAGGACTGCTGAAACGCATCCATACGCTCCCATCGGAAATCGAAACCCGTCTTGATCAGATGCCGCCCGCGCTGAAAGGCCAGAGTGTCGGCAATCTCCGTCACGCCCGTGCGGTTCCGCGCGAACGCTCCCGGCGTCGGCCCGATCTGTTGATATCCCGGAATGACATAGGTTGCCAGGGCGAGCGCAGCCGAACGTAATGACCGGCGGGTGATGCCGAGGCGGCCCTCGTTGGTGATGCGGGAACCGGAGCGCAGAATACCTGCGGCAAAGGAATCGCCCAACGTTCGCATATGCCCCAGCGCGCCCGCCGTCAGCGCACCGCTGCCGTCCGGCAAGGGCGTGACGGGATTCTGAAAATCCACCAGCCGGGAGAGCCGCGCGAACATCCGGCTCGCCGACGTGATCTGGTGATCGATGCGCAGGTCGCCCTGATCCTGGTGGCTGCTCTCGTTTCCAACACGCATAAAGTTGTTCACGGGTCCGGGAGCATTGGGAAGCGGATATCGAAGAAGCAGCGCCGCGGTCACGGGATCGATTCGTCCGCCTTGACGTTGTTCCTCCAGCGGCACGGTGGAAATGCGCACGCGACCGATCTCCTGCCGCAAACCCTGGTAGTCGGCGAAGAAGAACGCGCGGTTCCGGACGATGGGTCCGCCCAGAACGAAACCAAACTGGTGGCGCCGGAACCGGGGTTTGGCTGCCGGCGCGAAGAGGTTGCGGGCATTGAGCGCCTCATTGCGGAAGAACTCGAAGATCGATCCATGAAACTGGTTGGTTCCCGACTTCATGGTGAGGTTCACGACGCCGCCATTGAAGCGGCCGAACTCCGCTGAAGGGCTGTTGATCTCGATCCTGAACTCGCGTATCGAATCGATCACCGGCATGAACGCGACCTGGCCCGGCTCCGGCAGCAGCACGGAAATCCCGTCGTAAAGGTATTCGTTCGTCCGGGGCCGGCCGCCATTGATACGGGGAAGAGAGGAATTCGGCGGAAGCGCAACTCCCGGAGCCAATTGCGCGAGCGTCACAAACGATCGCCCATTCAGGGGCAGGTCCGTTATCCTGCGTCCGTCGACAGTCTGACCGAGATTCGCAGCGTCCGCGCGCAACATCAGCGCATCCGGCTGTACCGTCACCGAAGTCGAGCCGCCCTCCGGGCGAAGCTGGAAGTCGAGCCGGAGATGGTCGCCCGTTGAGATGGAAATACCTTCGCGGACGATCTTCTCAAAACCCGTCATCCGAACTTCAATCCGGTAGAGGCCGGAACGAACCAGCGCAAACGCGTAGCTTCCATCGACCCCCGCGACCGCACGAAGTTCCGCGTCCGTCTGCAGTTCAGTGAGAACCACAGTGGCTCCCGGCGCCACGGCGCCGGAGGCGTCGGTCACCTCGCCGGAGAGTTGAGCCTGAAATAATGCCAGCAGCAACGCAATCTGAAGCATGAAGGAGTTTTATACATTACGATGCGGTAGTCCTCCACCGGAACAAGCAGTTCAATACGGTTTTATATGGTTGTTCAATCAGAGCGTGCGGAGAAATGCGATGAGAGCTGCGCGATCCGTGGCATTCAGCTTCAGGCCAAACGGATGGCCCCTGGTCGAGCGGGCCGGGTTCAGCCATTCTTCAAGACTCCTGACCTCGCCGCCGTGCTGCAGAGGGCCGCGATACCAGACGCCTCGCAGTGATGGGATCTTGTAGTAACCGGTTCCCTTTCGAGTTTCCAGGGCCAGGGCGGGATCGGTACCGGCGGATCGATTGACGATCTGGAATTTGCGAAGGTGTTCGGGTGGCACGTCAAACCCATCCACCGGTGTGAGTTTGTTGTTTGTATACAACGGAGGCGTATGACATTGGACACACCCTTCGCCCGCAAAGACTTTCCTTCCGCGCCCGGTGATTGAATTTGCCTTGTTCGGATTCGGTGGAGGCCGAAGCGCGTAGAGGAATTGCGCCAGCGATTGCAGTTGATCGTCGCTGTAACGTTCAAGCCGGTTCGGATCCGGCAGCGGGTCCAGGAGCGCAAAGGTTCCAAACCGGTCGAATGAATTGGCGCCCTGGACGAGAGCGACGTACCGCATCAGGTCTTCGATGGAACGTTGCCGCACGATGCCGGTGTGGTCGAGGTGACGGATGTCCTTCACCCCAATCAGATCCGGAATCTGCGCAGGATGGAACAGACTGAGATTGACGCGCGTCGTCGCGCCGGCGGGAATGCGGTCGAACGTGGCGATGATGTCGGCAAGCGACATCCCGTCGATGCGATCGATTGGATTGGGAGTCCGCCACGGGACGGAGAAAAACGTTCGCTGACCCAACCGGATCGCGTCCAGCAGCGCATTCCGGTTTGACGCGGCGGCGGCCTGCTCGCGCAGGTTAAACGCAATCGCGCGGTCGACCGGGAAGTTTCCCTGTGCGCCTTTCAACAGAGTTCCATCCGGCATCACTCGAGCATGACACATCAGGCATGCCCCTCCGCCGGCCTCGACGGATCCCTTCTGACGAACGACATATCGCGAGAATGGCATGATGCCGTCCTTCGTCACCGGAACGTCGTTCAGTCGATACCACTCCGGATCCCGCACCTGCGACACCTTGAACGTCGCGCCATAACCGATCGGCGCATCGAACACGTCTTCGCCTGCCGGATGCGCCAGGATTTCAGGTTCCATCTGTGCCAGAGATTCCATGTAGCCGGCAGGTTCTTTGTCTGGCGCATAAATCGGATAGCTCTTGTAGATGACGCGTTCCTTCATGCGGTAGTAATAATCCGAACTCACGTGCTTCGGCGACGACGCCGGATTGGCGAGAGGCAGTTCCATCGAGGCGAGGGCGTCATCGTCCCATACCTTGTGCAGAGGTGGTCGCAAAGTGGAATTCTGGGGTAAAGCTCCCCGGTCCATGGCGAACAGAAGGATCACCAGAATTGTCAGAAATCGGCGGAAGTCCATAGCTCAGCGAAGATACCAGTTTTGGCGAGCACCGTGCATGGAGAGTAGAAACGGAATGGGGGCATCATGAGAACGACGGAAAACGTGAAACAACTCGCACTGTACGCATCAGCCTGTTGCCGGGAAGAAACGCTCTTCGACCGCAACGACACTTTTTCACGATGCCCGAGGTGCCAAAGCCTGTGCTTCTGGGAGTTCGTTGAACCTGTTGTGTCATGGCTTGACCTGATGGAGGAGGACGGCGACCTCGTCGCTGCCTGAAGGGATCGCGAGAACGCCCACGAAGTTGTAAGACCCATCTGATCGCCGGTGCTGTCCCAATAAGGCGAAATCGAGGAAAAGCGTTTTCCCCTCGTTGAGGCACTGCTGTCCCAATGAAGCGAAATCGAGGAAAAGCGTTTTCCCCTCCTCGACGAGGAGGGGTGGCGCGAAGCGCCGGGGTGGTGCTTTCAAGAAAAGGATTTTATTGGTCGAACCGCCCCGCCGCTCCGCGGCACCCCGCCTTGGCCAAGGCGGGGAAAAGTCCTCGTCCAGCCACAGTTCTGTGCTGCGCGGTGGTGGTATCGAATGGGAGCATTTTCATGGAGAGAGCCCGGGGACATCAAGCCCCCGGGCGAACACGGCGTGAAACGGCTAGAAGTTCATCTGCAAACCGAGGCGGAGCATTCTGGGATTGAGAATGCTGCTGGGATTCAGGTAGGCGCTGGCACCCGTGGCGTTCAGCAGGGTGCTCCTGCCCTGGACGGCGGCCGAGTTGTTCAGGTTAAAGAACTCCATCTTCGGTGATGCTTTCAACTTTTCGGTCAGGCGGAATTCACGGCCGATCGATAGGTCGAGCATCCGGACAGCCGGCAGGCTCGTTGCGCCGAAGTCGGCAAGATTGACGGTCAGCGAGGTACCCGTGAGTTGTGGAACGAGGGACCTGCCGATCTGATAGGTCTTGGCTTCCGGTTTTCCGGAGAAGTTCTGGAAATTCGCTGCCACCTCGAAACCGAAAGGAGCCTGGTAAATTCCGGACATCTTGAACTCGACCGGAACGCTTCCGGACACCGGGCCGCCTGGGAAGATGTTCAGGTTTGGATTGTCCGGCCGGTACGGAATGCGCCGCTGATCGGAGTTCAAACTCAATCCACCCATGATCATCCATCGATGGCTCATCCGCTTGTTGACCGTCAGGTCGAAGCCGTTGAAGTACTCGCCGCGATCCGAGTGGTTGCTCCAGTAAATACAGGCCGGAATACCGGTGCACGTGCTGAGCGTCTGCAGCGCGGGCTTGATGTTATAGATGGTCATCTTCTGGCTGTTTTCCGGAATCGTAATACTGATCGGATCGTAGGACGCTTGGCTCAGGGCCGTGTTCACGTTGCCGAGCGTGCGCCACGTATCGCGACGGAAATAGGTGCCGGACAGGACGAAGCCGCCCGGCAGTTCCCGCTGGAGACCGACCGAAAACTCGACGCTGTACGGACGCTTGAGCTTGGGGTCGTAGACGTTGGTGTTGCCGAAGCTGAACCCGGTGCAACCGGTGGAACTCACCTTCGTGTTGAAGTTGAATCCGGGAATCTCGTTTTTCTGGGGCTTGCCGTCGCCGTTGGTATCCGACCAGTTACACGTATTGGTGGCCGAACTGTACGGATTGAGCCGGTCCGGATAGTTGGAGTCGATCCCGATGTGATAGACGTTTGCCGACCCCTTGATCGCCGTTCGTCCATCACCGAAGAGGTCATAGATGAACGACAAACGCGGCGCCATGTTGAAGAGCTTCGGAATCGCAGGATCCTTGAGTTCCTTGAAGCACTGACCGGCCACGACGGCCGTATTGGGCTGACAGAGCGGCGGCACCCACGAGTTGACATTGTCAAAACGAATGCCTGCGTTCAGCGTGAGTTTTCGGGTCACGGTCCATTTGTCCTGGACGAAGACTCCGTGCTCCTGAGAAAACACCCGGGAATCCGCGGGATAGTTGTACAGAAGCACGGCATTCGCCGCGCCGTTGTTGTACCGGGCAGAGAACGGTATTCCGGGAAGATCCGCATAGTTGACGATCGACCACGTCTTGCTGCGCAACATCAGCCGGCTGAACTGGTATCCGATCTTGATCTCGTGGGGGCCGGCAAAATAGCTCAAATTGAAGTTGGACGCGATTCGATACTGCGGCTGTGTGTTGTAGCCGTTGTTCATCACGGTCGATGCGCCGGTGGCCTGATCGTTCTTCGGGAACAGACCCAGCTTCGCGTTCGCTTCGGCTTCCGCTTTGGGCAGGTAGGGGCTCGGACCCACCTGAAGGCTGACGCCGGCATCGGTGACCATTTTGGAGGAAAACGTATTGGTCCACTTCATCTGGTGAATGTCCGCCCACTGATCCTGGAAACGCGATGCGGCGTCTTCCTGGTAGGTCGTGGTGCGGCGGTGATACCGGTACTTGAGATTGCGGCTGTAGGTGTAGTGGAGCTGGCTCTTGTCGTTCAACTGATAGGACACTTTGAACGTGCCGTTGATGATCCGGTTGTCGTCCAGACCCTGTGTTCCGTTCGGATTGTAATTGCCGAGGACGAACTGATTCAGAGACGAAACCTTGTACGTGCTTGTGAACCACAACTTGTTCCTGACGATCGGCCCGGAAAGGCTGGCGGCTGTATCGAACAAGCTCTGGATCTGCTGCCCCGACCGGATATTCGGGTTGGCGGCGATGGCGATCGCCGGAATCTGAAGCCGGAGCTGTTTGTCCAGAGCCGGCGAAATATTGTTTCCCTGCAGGGATTTGCGTGTACCGGTGAACATGAACGAGCCGTGGAAACTATTGGTGCCGGTTTTCGTCACCATGTTCATCACCACGCCGCCCTGGCGGTTCTCGGCGGAGATGTTGCCCACCTGGTAATTGATTTCTTCGAACATGTTGGGATCGAAGTAAACCATCACCGTGCCGGCGCCGCCCGCCCATGCGACGTCCAGTCCGTCGACGGCATATTTATTGTCGGTTCCGCTGCTGCCATGGACCGTGGGGGTCGACTGCTGGAAGGACTGGTTCCCGCCGACATCGTAGTTGCCGGGAACAACGCCCGGAACCATTCGGCCGATGGACCAGAGGTCGTGGCCGGTAGGCAGCTTGTCCAGGGACGCGCGATCGAGCACGGCCTGATTGAGGGCCGAAGTGGTATCCAGAAGGGCGGCTTCACCCGTCACCGTGACGGTATCCGCAACCGTTCCGACTTCGAGTTTGATGTCCGCGCGAACAGTGACGTCCGCATTGACAGCAAGGTTCTCGTGAACAAAGGGCTTGAAGCCGGTCAATTCCGCTTTGACGCTGTATTTTCCCGGGACGAGACGCGTGAACTGATAAGTGCCGCGCTCGTTCGTGATGACCTGCTGATTACCGCCGATGACGCCGGCGCTGGTCAGCGTGACACTCACTCCCGGTATGACCGCTCCTGTCGAATCCTGCACCGTCCCGCCGATTGAGCCGGTGGACAACTGCGCGAACGCCGGAACAGCAAGCCCGAACAAAATCAAAAGTAACCAGCAAACTTTCCTCGCACTCATTTCTTACCCTCCAAAGCATTCCTGTATTTCGATCAGCGGTCGTTGCCTGATGTGCGCCTTCATCGGCTTGTTATCCCAGGCAGCCAACGTCTGTATTGGGGTGAGGGGAACCGCTTTTTTTTGGAAAACTGTATACCGTATACAAGAATCGCGGCGGGTCGGCAAATGAATAAGTGGCTTAATGAATAAGTGGCTTATCCGCAGAGCGCGCGGCGCAAAAGGACGCTCGCGCCGCGAAGGACGCACGTTTACAATCGCCAACGTGATGACGAACCCGATTCTCACACGCACAATTCCTTCCACGGGCGAACCGATCCCGGCCATTGGCCTGGGAACCTGGCAGACTTTCCTGGTCGACGTGGAAACCCACCTGAAGACACTTCGCCGATGGAAACAGGACGGCCGCATCCGCTACATCGGCGTGACGCACTATCGCGCAGATGCCCAGGATGCCGTGGCGGATCTGATCGCCACGGAGCCGGTGGATTTCGTTCAGATCAACTATTCCGCGTCAGAACGCGAGGCCGAAAAGCGTCTTCTCCCGCTGGCCATGGATCGCGGAATCGCCGTGATCGCGAACCGGCCGCTCGCCGCGGGAAACCTGGCACGTCAACTGAGCGCTCAGCCACTGCCGGCATGGGCGAAAGAAATCGCCTGCGAGAACTGGCCTCAAATTCTGCTGAAGTTTGTGATCGCTCATCCGGCAATCGCCTGCGCCATTCCCGGAACATCGAAGCCGGCTCACCTGCACGACAACATGAAAGCCGCCTCCGGTCCGCTTCCCGGCGAAAAGCTTCGAGCGTTGATCGCCGCAGCCGTGCACGGCAGCGGAATTTGAACGCAGAGACATCCGGGAGTTCTCCTTTACCTTGCCTGCTAGAATACCCGCCATGTTCGAAAGGGTTTCTGCGGCGGTTCTTTTATCGACGGTCCTGATCGTGCCCGGCTTCGCTCAGGAGAAGATCATCGACGGTTCTCCGGCGCCGGTTTCACCCGAAACCATCACTCGCGACGCCCGCAACCGGGCAACCATCCGAGCAATCAAACTGGACAAGCCGTTGAAGCTGGATGGACGGCTGGACGACGAGGTCTATTCGGCCACAAAACCCTTCGGCGGATTGCTGCAGGTCGCGCCGAACTATGGCGCAGAATCCTCGGAGCGAACGGACGTCTGGATCACGTACGACCAGGACAATATCTATGTGTCGGCTCGGTGCTGGGACTCGACGCCTCCGGAAAAATGGATCTCCAACGAACTCCGGCGGGACACGAACCAGCTCCGGCAGAACGACCACTTCGGCGTCATGTTCGACACCTTCTATGACCGGCGCAGCGGCTTTCTGTTTTATACGAATCCTCTCGGCGCGCTTGCCGACTATTCGGTGGTCGATGAAGGCGGCTCCAACACCGACTGGAATCCGGTGTGGAGTTCGCACACCGGACGGTTTGAAGGCGGCTGGACTGTCGAAATGGCGATCCCGTTCAAAACGCTGCGATACCGGTCCGGCCTGAACCAGGTTTGGGGTATCCAGCTTCGGCGTTCGATCCGCCACAAAAACGAATGGACGTACCTCACACCGGTTCCGAGAAACCTTGCGGGACCGCAGGCATTCAATCGCATTTCGGCGGGCGGCACGCTGGTGGGCCTGGACCTTCCGCCGGCGAGCCGAAACGTCGAGTTGAAGCCCTACGGCGTTTCACAAATCACCACGGACCGCCTGCGAACGGCGCCGATCTCCAATGAGTTCTCGCCTGACGGCGGTATCGATGTGAAGTACGGCGTCACGGCAAATCTCACTGCGGACTTCACCGTCAACACGGACTTCGCCCAGGTCGAGATCGACGAACAGCAGATCAATCTCACACGCTTCAATCTGCTCTTTCCCGAAAAGCGCGATTTCTTCCTCGAGGGGCGCGGCGTGTTCGACTTCGCTCGCGGAGGAAGCAGCGGCGGCGCCGGAGGCTTCGGCGGAGGCGACGGGGGCGGCGCGGACACGCCCTATCTGTTTTACAGCAGACGCATCGGCTTGAACGGAAATCGAGTGATTCCCATCCGGGCCGGCGGCCGTTTGACCGGCAAGGCCGGCCGCTATGGTCTCGGCCTGATGAACATCCAGGCCGGTAAGGAAAAGGTGTCAGGCACGCCTGACACCAACTTCACGGTCTTCCGCATCAAGCGGGACATCCTGAGGCGGAGCACGATCGGCGCGATGTTCACGAACCGCTCCGTCTCGACCGTGCAGAAAGGAACCAATCGGGGGTACGGTGCGGACGCCGCCTTCTCCTTCTATCAAAACCTCTCCCTCAGCGCGTATTACGCCAAGACCCGAACCGGCAAGTTCACGAAAGACGACGACAGCTACCAGGCCAGACTCGACTACGCGGCCGACCGCTACGGCGCACGCATGGAGTTCCTGAAGATCGGCGACAATTTCAATCCGGAAGTCGGATTCGTTCGACGCGACAACGTCAAGCGGTCCTTCGCCACTGCGCGATTCAGCCCCAGACCGCGGTCGAGCCGCATCATTCGTAAATATTCATGGGAAGGCCAGCTGGAATATCTCCAGAATGGCGCGGGCTTCATGGAGTCCCGTCAGCAGACCGGCAAATTCAACATCGAGTTGAACAACAGCGACCGTTTGAACTTCGAAGCCAACCGGAACTTCGACCGGCTGCTGACTCCGTTCAGGGTCGGCGGACTGGTCATTCCCATTGGCGGATACAACTACAACGACGCCACCGTCTCCTATAACTTCGGCCAGCAGCGCCGCCTGTCCGGCAACGTGTCGTTGAATTTCGGCCGGTACTACAGCGGGGACATCACCACGCTTGGCTTGAGCCAGGGCCGCATCTCGATCACGAAGCGGCTGTCGGTCGAGCCGAGTTTCTCGGTCAGCCACGTCGTCCTTCCCAATGGCGAATTCACCACAAAAATCGTCCGGTCCCGCGCCGACTACGGATTCTCGCCCCGCATGTTCGCCAGCGCTCTGTTGCAGTACAGTTCAAGCGACCGCACCTTCAGCAGCAACCTGCGTTATCGATGGGAATACCGGCCCGGAAGCGAGTTCTTCGTGGTGTGGACCGACGAACGGGACACGCGCCCGAACGGCATCGGGCTGCGCAACCGCGCGTTCGTGGTCAAGATGACAAGACTGATTCGCTTCTGACTACTTCTCATTCACGGCGTCGAGACCCAGACGCTGCAACACGCGGTTGAACGCGGGCAGGTCCGTCGTGAGTACCTGCTGCAGACGATCCGTCTCGGCTTTCAGTTCCGCCTTCAAGTCATTAAATATCGGAATCACGTTGCCGGTGGGCTTGCCGTCTCCGGTCCCGGCAACGCGCAGCAGAGAAGCCAGGCGGTTGTTCGTCTTGATCGGAAAGTTCAGTGGATCCTGTCCGCTCTGGTTCCGCACCTGGTAAATGTCTTCCTCGACAGCGCTCAGATTGCGGGTCAGACGATCGGCAACGCTCTTCATCTCCGCATCGTTCGACTTGCCGAGACGGTCGGTCACCGCCAGTTTGATGCGCCGGATCTGAATGACGGCATTGTTTGCTTCATTCACTTTGTCCCGTATCTGCGTGGCGACATCGAACTGAATCCGCAGATCGGCATCCGTGATGTCGCGCTGCGGATGTTTCTTCACGTCGAAGGATTGGGTTTGCGCCTTTCCATCGACGGTGAGACGAACCTGATACGTTCCCGGCACGACCGCCGGACCGTTCTGTGTGGCGCCCCACAGAATCATTCCCGGAAAAGAAACAACCGGCTGCGATGCCAGATCCCAGGTGAAGCGGTTCAAACCGGCACTCATCGGCACACCTGCCGGAGGCCGCGGCGGACCTCCTTCTTCCGGAACAGTTGCTGCCGATCCGGCGGCCGGGGGCGGCGCCGGAGGCGCGCCGTTGAAGGTTCGAACGACTTGTCCGCGGCTGTCGAGGATGTCGAGCGTCAACGATTTCGGTTGTGCCTTGAGCCAGTATCCAACGCTCGCCGTGGACACGCCGCGGATGGCGGTGGCGGGCTTGAGCAGCAGCGCGTCGGCCGATGTCGTGGCGGTCGTGTACTGCCGGAGCGCCGCGACGTCGTCCAGCACGTAGAAGCCGCGGCCCATGGTGGAGATGGCCAACTGGTTCGCTTCGACCCAGATGTCGGACACCTGGGCGTCCGGCAGATTCAACCGGAGCGACTGCCAGCGGTCGCCGTCGTCGTAAGAAATGTAGACGCCGTGCTCCGTCCCCGCGTACAGCAGTCCTCTGCGGTTCCGGTCTTCCCTCACCACATGCGTAAAATCGTTCGGGTCGATTCCGTTGACGATCTTCGTCCACGTTTTGCCGAAGTCGCGTGTCCGGAAGATGTACGGCGATTTGTCGCCAAGCAGCATCTTCTTGACGGCGATGTAGGCCGATCCCGCGTCAAACGCCGACGCGTCGATCTGGCTGACGCGGCCGAACTCGGGCATTCCCTGCGGCGTGACGTTTGTCCACGACTTGCCGCCGTCGCGCGTGACCTGAACGATGCCGTCATCGGATCCAGCCCAGATCAGGTTGACGTCCGTCTTACCCGGCCCGATGGAAAACACGGTGCCGTAGATTTCCGGACTGTTCATGTCGTGCGTAATGGGACCTCCAGACTCCTGCATTGTTTTGGGATCGTGCCTGCTGAGATCTCCGCTGATCGCCTGCCAGGTCTGCCCTTCGTCCGTCGATTTCCAGATCCGTTGCGACGATGTGTAGAGCACGTTGGGATCGACGTACGAAAAAATAATCGGATACGTCCACTGCCACCTTTCCTTCACCTCGAGCGCGGTCTCACCGGAAAAGAACCGGGGGTAGGCGCCGACTTCCTTCAACTCGCTCGTTCTCCGGTTCAGCCTCGTCAGGAACGTGCCGTTGTTGGCGCCGGCGTAAAAGATGTCCGGGTCCCTGGGATCGGCGGCAATGTATCCGGGCTCGCCGCCGCCGACCTGATAGGGAGCGACGGGAACGAAGCGGCCGCCGCCGCCGACGGCGCCTTTCCCGCCGTCGCCGGTGTCGCTCGGCACGCACATGGTGCTGTTGTCCTGCTGGGCGCCGCACACGTGGAACGGCAGGTTCTTCGTGGTGGTGACGTGGTAGAACTGGCCCGTCGGAAAATCCTGATCGGACCAGGTGCGCTGCCGCGAGGAGATGTTGTACGAGATGGCGCCTCCACCGTCGTTCGCGTCGAGGACGTGTTCGGAGTCATCGGGATCGATCCACAGGTCATGATGGTCGCCGTGTGTTCCGCCGCCCGCGTTGACCAATGTTTTGCCGCCGTCGGCCGAACGAAACACGGCGGTGTTCTGCATGTAGACGACGTCCTTGTTATTGGGATCTGCAAAGACGTGCGTGTAATAGAAGGCCCGCTGACGCACGTTCCGGCTTTCGTTCACAAGTTTCCATGTCGTCCCGGCGTCATCGGATACGTACAGACCGCCCTTGTCGTTCTCGACCAGCGCATACACCCGATTCGAATCCGCGCCGGACACGGCCACTCCGATCCGGCCCACAACGCCCTGCGGCAGGCCGGAATTGCGTGTGATCTCGGTCCACGTGTCGCCTCCGTCCGTCGATTTGAACAGGCCGCTGCCCGGCCCGCCGCTGGACATCTGGTATTCGACGCGGTACGCCTCCCACATGGCGGCGAACATGACACGCGGATTCTTCCGATCGATGGTGATATCGACGGCGCCCGTCCGGTTGTCGCGAAACAGGACTTTCTTCCAGGTTCTGCCGCCGTCTGTACTTTTGAAAACGCCGCGCTCGTCGCCTGGAACGCCGTACCGGCCGAAGTCTGCGACGAAAACGATATCGGGGTTGGTGGGATGAATCCGGATCTTCGAGATGGCGTCGGACCCCTCGAACCCAATGTGCGTCCACGTCTTGCCGGCATCCGTTGATTTGTACACGCCGTCGCCCGGCATGATGTTGCCGCGGATACAAGACTCACCCGTGCCGATGTACACCACGTCCGGGTTCGATTCCGAGACGGCCACGGCGCCCACGGACGAGCTGTGGATCTGGCCATCCGTCACCGGCGTCCAGTTCATGCCGCTGTCGGTCGTCTTCCACAACCCGCCTCCGGTCGCGCCGAAGTACGCCTCATTCCGGCGTCCTTTCACGCCGGCGACTGCAATGGACCGGCCGCCGCGCGCCGGACCGATGCTGCGCCACTTGTAGGTGTTGAAAAAGGATGCGTCCGTGGATTGTGCGGACGCGCGATCCGCCTGAATGCAGAAACAGGAAGCGGCCAGGACGGCAAGGATAACGCATCGATGATTCATCGTTGTGCCCTCCGGAAAGTTCCACGAGTTTACCATGACAATCCGGGATTGCCTTTGCCGCCGCGGACCCGGCGTGGCATGATCGCCGCGTGGTTGCGAAAGGATTCCTGACCGCCATCCTCCTTCTGATCCCATCGGTTGCCACACCGCAACAGGCCGACGACTGCTCCGTCGAAATCAACGGCGCGCTCAAAGGCGGTCCCGGCAACATTCAGGATCACATGTTTCATTCCCTCGCGATCGATCCCGTCAATGAAAACATCGTCTATGCCGGAACCGAAACGAGTGGCATCTTCAAGACCGTCGATGGCGGCGTCACCTGGTCCCGGCTGCGTCTGGGTTTCAAATGCACACCCAACAAGACGGGCTATTCGCAGATCTTCGATATCGCGATCGATCCGGCCAACACGCAAATCCTGTACGCGGCCACCGTCAATGGACCGGGACCGGTTGGGAACGCCGCTTTTCCCAGTTCTTCCGGAGGCGTCTACAAGAGTACGGACGGCGGCCTGACCTGGACTCAGAAGGTCAACGGCTTCACGAACAGTTATGTGACGTTCGTCAAAGTCGACGCGACGAATCACAACCGCGTTTACGCAGGCCTGGGCGGTGTGAAAAGCACGTTCGGAAATTCGGGCGCCTTCTATGAGGGCGGCATCTGGGTCAGCAACGACGCTGCCGAATCCTGGTCCGCGCTGCCGACGCCTCCCGGCATCAGCACGAACATTTTTGTCGATATGGAGTTGGCAGGAGCGAACCAGAGGACGATCTATGCATCCGCGCAACTTCACGGAACCGATGCTCCGGCGGCCTATGGTTTCATCCGCAGCACGGACGGCGGCCAGACATGGAGCATCTCCAATCCCGCAGCCCGGCTCGTGTATGGGTTTGGCTCGTTCAAGCAGGATCCAAACATCCTTTACGCCCACGATGACAGCGATTCCCGGCGCGTTCATCAATCAACCGATGGCGGCGTCACCTGGGTCCCCCTCAATGCCGGCTTGTTCGGACCCATCCGCGTGCACCCTCGCGACAGCCGCACCGTTCTTTTTCTGGGCAGAACCGGCATTCTGAAAACTTCGGATGGATTCGCCAGCCAGCGCGAGGTCTACAACGATCCGGACTTGCCGTTGAACGCCCAGATGGTGGACATCCGCATCTCCGACTCCAATCCCAGCGTGGTGTGGGCCTGCGCCAAGGGCTATTTCATGTACAAAAGCACGGACGGCGGAGAGACGTTTGCGAAGATCACGGGAATCCGGGATTTGGTCTACGGCAATCCTCTCTCGATGGACCTGCCGTCGGTGTTCAACAGCGGTTCCGCCATGACCGGCATCGCGCTGGTGAATTCCAGTTCGAGCCCGATCGAGACCAGTCTGACGGCTTTCAACAACGCGGGCGCCATCATGAAATCGTCGCCTGTCTCGATTCCGGCTGGAACGCAGATCGCGCGGCTTGCCTCCGAATGGTTCGGCCCGACGATCGAGCCGGATTTCCGTGTTCGCATTTCCACCTCGAAACCCGGGATCTCGGGCTTCTACCTTCACTTCGATCCCGCGCTGAACACACTCGACGGCGGAAATCTCTCCAATCGTCTTTCCCGCGATTTCATTGTTCCCGAGGCGCGTGGCGCTACGATCTCGATAGCGAATCCGGATCCCACCCGGCCCGCAGACGTCGTGTTCCGCCTTTTCGACCCGGCCGGAAAGGAACCCATGGCTCCGGGAAGCGCGCGCATCCCACCGAGCGGGCGAGTCGTCCTGTCTTCCGCCGATCGCGACGGTTACCTTCGGATCACGTCGGCCGATCCGGTGTTTCCGATCGCTCAATCCGGAACGGCGCGCGACAAAACGACGATGCCTGCGCTTTACGCGGATGGAGGCGCGAGGAATATCTATGCGCCTCAGTACGTGGCAGGCGGTGGGTACCAATCGACGGTGACCCTCATCAATCTTGAAACAACCGATACAACCGTCAATATCACCTGGTTCGACAACTCCGCCATTCGTCTTGGCCAATCCATTTCCCGGCCGATCGCGGCGCTCGGGTCGCTGACGTTCAGCGGCGCCGGTGTTTTTGGCATCACGCCACCGGCGGCCGGGGTCGATGGCTATCTGGTCATCGGCAGTTCGAATCTAATGACCGGATTCGTCCGCTACGGTGACGCCGCCGGCGCACGATTTGAAACGTCGCTGCCGTTGATCGGCCAGACGGTTCGCGAGGCGTTGTTTGCGCACGTGGCGCAGGACGCCACGTACTTCACGGGAGTGGCGATCGTCAATCGAAACACGGAACCGGCTGCCGTCACGGTGACCGTTTTCAACACCGCTGGAGCGAAGGTTGGCGCCGGACAGGCGATCGTCCCGCCAAACGGGAGAGTCTCCCAACTTCTTGCCGAGATCGTTCCGCAGTTGCCGCCCAGCAGCGGCGGCTATTTCAAGCTCACCTCAGATCGAAACATCCTGAGCTTTGCCGTGTTCGGAACCCGGACGCTGTCCGTCCTGGCGGCACTTCCCATGCAGTGAGCAGACTTCGGCTTTTTTAGATTTTGACTAGCGGGCTATCCATATTCTTGCTTCCCACACCTGGACAATCGCGCTGAAGCTCAGCACAAAAACCGGCAGGAGGTAAAAGAAGGGGTGTGCTTCGCCCGACCTGCGATTCGCGCACACGACAAAGAACACTCCGCCCACGAGCCCGCATGCGGCGCCGAAAAACGGAGAAAACCAGGAATGTGCGAACGCATGGAGACCGGGCTGGCTGAAATGTTCGAGCGCGCCCACGAGTTGTGACGCGAAGATACCGAGCAGGACGAACATCACAACGCTCCCTTTCACCGAAAGGTGTCCGGCACGTCGCAGAAGCAGGTAGACCGGCAAGCCCGCAACGAGCGTCACCGAATAACCCAGCATCGTTCCGTTGAACACCACGGCAAGCGCCGACAACCACGGGCCGAACCATGCGGCATTGGTGGGGTGGGTGGAGTCCGCCATCAGCGTCCCGAGGAATAGCGGAGAGATTCGCAAGGAAAACAACGGGACGAGCGGAAAAGTTGCGACGAGGGGCGCCAGCCAGAATGCAAGCGGTGCAGCCTCCCATTGTTTTGTTTGCCGGTATTTGGAGTTCATGGTGTTGGGCTACCCGCACAATAACCCAACCCAGCCGGTTGTTATAGGATTGCGGCATGACAAATATCCACCAGGGGGCCGGCGTCGATGCCCAAATTCTCCGGACAAGCAGGCTGCCCTGGAGGGACTGGAACGATGGAAGAGCCGGTATCCCGATGCCGCAAAGCTCCTCGCTGTGGACGCTATCCTGGTGGACTCCATGCGCGGCCGCTCATCCACCTGGACCCGCATTCGCGTGAACCTGCGCAACGTCCCCGAAGACCTGCGACCGCCGCAAAACACCCCCGACCCCGATGAATGATCCCACGTGCGAGTGGCGCCGTCATTAGCGGCCGTCAGGCACCGCCAACCGCCGTTGTTGCGGTCAATCTCGGGCAGTCCTGGCAGCCCTGGCGGAAGTGGGTGTGGCCATGGAAGTGAAAAATACCGCTCCGCCGCGGCTGCATTTTGTGTTTGTGGGCCTGTGCCTCGCTTTCCTTCTGATTTTCTCCTGGGTGCTGTTTCACGAGGACACGGCCGAATGGCGAACGACGCAGGCGCATTTCCGGCAGATCGAGACGACGGTCAAGAACCCTTACCAGGGCGCGCAATCGGCCACCGCCGCCGCCCTGCGCCAGATCTGGCTGCCCGATCTCGATCGGGTCGACCGGTGCGTGACCTGCCATCTCGGCATTGACGATCCGGCGTTTGCCAAGGCCGCGCAACCGTTCAGGACGCACTCGGGGGCGTGGATGGAGTCGCATCCGCCGGACCGTTTTGGGTGCACCGCATGCCACGACGGACAGGGACAGGCAACCGATTTCCGCAATGCGGCGCACCAGGCGCAACCATTCGTGCCGTGGCCCATGCGGCCGCTGGAAACCATCGAAGCGAACTGCGGCAGGTGTCATCGCGCGCTCGATTCACCCGATGCGCCGCGCCTGGCGGAAGGGCGCCGGCTGATTATCGAGTTGGGCTGCTTCAGTTGCCACGAAATTCCCGGCTTTGAAGGGTTGACGTTTCGAGGCCCTGCCCTCGACGGCATAGGATTCAAGATCAAGCCCGAATGGCTGGCCGCCTGGCTCAAAGACCCCAGCAGCTATCTCGCGAAATCGAAAATGGGCAACTTTCGCCTGTCGGCCGGCGAGATCGCCAACCTGCAAGCATTCCTGCTCTCGCAGCGCGCCCAAATGCCGCTCGACAGCACCGCCATCGACTGGAAGAAAGCCGACACGGCCAACGGACGCGCGCTTTTCGGCGAGTTACGGTGCGTCAGTTGCCACTCTGTGAATGGACGGGGCGGAACGATGGGACCCGAGCTGACGCGGATCGGCGACAAGGTGCGGCGTGACTGGTTGTTTGG
>JAHFTY010000002.1:8600-13601 GCA_023265365.1 Acidobacteriota bacterium | reverse complement strand
CTGCCCTCGACGGCATAGGATTCAAGATCAAGCCCGAATGGCTGGCCGCCTGGCTCAAAGACCCCAGCAGCTATCTCAGTGTCTTCACACGATCCTGAAGAGAAACGATGCGTTCGGCCACGTGGAGTTTGGCCCGGAACTCGTCGGGATCAAACGGTTTTGAAATGAAGTCGTCCGCGCCGGCGCTCATTGCCTCGAGAAAGTGGTCCTTGCCTTTGAGGGCCGTCAGGAGAATCACGTACGGATAAGCCGGACGTTCGACCGAGCGGATACGGCGGCACAACTCCAGGCCGTCGACTTCCGGCATCAGCCAATCTGAAATGATCAGGCTGAATTTGTTCCGCTCGAATTCGCGCCATGCCTCCGTTCCGTTCTCGGCCTGCACGACGTCGTATCCTTCGACCTGGAGCAGGAAGGCAAGCATCGCTCGCGAATCGGGATCATCCTCGGCGATAAGCGTCTTCATCAATAGAGTCCTGGACCTGTCGTCATTTCGGGTAAGGTGGCGAGGAGTAGTTTATCGGTTCCTCGACGGACTTCAATGACTTTGAGATGCCCTCGGATCCTCAGGGGAGGGTGACGCGGAACGGCGGGTGGACCTCCGCTACATCGGGACTTTGATGGCGTACGTGTAGTACTTCTGCGGAGGGGTGATTTTCCTGGCGGCGATCAGATCGTCCACAACGCCATTGACCATCGTGTTGTAGTACCAGGCAAAGACCTCGCGCGTCTGCGCGTAGCTTCCGGCGGACGTGAGAGCGGCCTGGCTGAGAAACTCCTGGCGGTGATTCTTGAAGTAAGGAAGGAGTTTGTCGCGGGTGAAGAGGGCAATGAACTTCCGGTATTTCAGCGCATCGGCATCGTCGTACACGGTCTCTTTACCGCGCAAGTCGGCTGCGTCGAGGCGTTCCTCGGGAAGCTCGGCGCCGATGGAGATGATGCGATAGTTGTCAGACTCGCGAAGTTCACGCTTCAGTTTTCCTGCGGCTTCGGGGTTTTCGGTGAGCCACGCATAATAACGGACGCTGCCGTTTTTGCCTCGCAGCGGGCCGGGCGGCATGAGGGTTTTATCCTCGAAAAACGCGTCGATCATTCCTCCAAGCAAAATGCCCGAAACGACGGTCTCGTACATGACGCGTTCCTGCGGCAGGGCTTTTGAACCCTGCAGTCCGGCAACCATCGCTTCGATCTCGGGCCATTGTGCCAGCAACACCTTCGTCAATTCCTGCCTGTGGCGCTGCAGTCCGTCCTTCAGTCGAAGCCAGTCCCGTTCCCGGATGACCGGCATGCCGGGACTGATCCGGTAGTCGTCGTCGCTTCGCCGGATGAGACGCTCGTCTTCGAGCTTGTCTGAAAGGAGGTTCAGTTCCTTGACCGTCTGCTTGAAGTTTTTGGCGACCTTGTCATTGTCCCAACCTTCCGCCCGGCTCACCACCAGCAGGCGCGCCTGTTCATTCGACATCAACTGCATGAAGTCGCGCGACGTCGGATAAGAACCGTACTGGAAGTCGGAATGGACCTTCGGCTTCTCTTCCTTCTTCTGGGCCAGCGCCGGAAGCGCTGCAAACAGGGCGATGAGGGCGAGACTTCGAATTCGCATGGAATGAATCACCACAAAAATTTTAACCCGAACTGCAGAATTCGCGGCGACCGCGCCACGAACAACTGGCCGAAATCGGGAGAGTCGGCAAAGTTCTGCATCGAAGGCGGAGCCACAAAGTTCGGATGGTTGAAGACATTGTATGCGTCGGCGCGGAATTGCAACCGGGTAAAGTCCGACACGCGAAATGCCCGGGACAGGGCAAGGTCCATGTTTTTGATGCCGGGACCGATGATCGCGTTTCTGCCGCTGGTTCCGAATCTGCCGGGATCGGGAATCTGAAACGCGTCAGGGTCGAAGAAGCGGGAGGCCGCGGGGTCGGCCACGTTCGGATTTCGGATGAGATTCGGACGATTCACGATGGGACTTCCCGTTCCCGCCACGTCCGCTCCCAGTACGGCCGACAACGGTGTGCCCGACTGCACCAGCCCAAGGCCATGAAGCTGCCAGCCCTCGATGAGATTCGCGGTCAATTGAAACGACAATCGATGCTTCATGTGAAAGTCCGCCAGACCACGCTCGGCCCGCAGGTCGTGAGAGTTCTGAGGCAGCACACTGATCAGCGTCGCATCGTCGATGAGACGGGAAAACCGGTAAATCGCTTCGACGCTCGATCGGCCGAACCGCCGCGACGCGCGAAGGTCCGCGGCATGCGCGATCGACGACGCGCTGGTCTCAAACTGAAAGATGTTCCGGAACGCGGCATACGGACGCCGGTCATCCAGTGTGCCCAGAGGTCCGGCAGCCGGCTGATTGAGGTTCAATTGGCGCCTGAGCCGCGTCCCCTTCTGTCCGTAGTAACCCAGCTCGATCACGATCTTCCAGGGAAGCAGGCGCTCGACCGCGACGTTCCATTGCTGGACATAGGGATTCGGGAGGTTCGGGGCGGCTGAAAAAATACTGGGATGGATCGAGCCGGTCGCGTTCGCGAAGGCGGTTTCGACATTGAAGAGCGGAACGACGGGCCCGTTGTTTTCCACGTCGAATTGAACGAACGGCGGATTCAGCCCGAGCAGGAACAGGCTGTCGCCCACGGCGAGCGTGTCATAAAAAATGCCGTAGCCCGCTCGAACAAGCGTGTCCCTCACCGCAGGCTGCCATGCGATCCCGAACCGCGGCGAGAAGTTATTGCGATCCGGATTGTAGAGACGCTTCGGAGAACGAACGATGGAGCCGTTCGACGGATCAAACGTCGCCACACGTCCCTGCGCTTCGCGGAATGGCGACTGATAGTCGTATCGCAAACCGGTATTCACGGAGATTCCGCGCCGCAATTGCCAGTCGCGCTGAACGTGGACACTGCTCATCCACGTCCGGAAATCGCGCGACGTGTTTCCCTGGATGCGCAGCGCATTCGATGGAAGGCCGAGCAACAGGTTCGCAAAAGCGTGCCCGGAAAAGATATTGCCCGTGAACTGGTACTGCCCGCGGCTGTAAAGATCCATCGACGCCTGGAACGGAAAATAACGGAGTTCCACGCCGACTTTCGTCGCGCCGGACTTGCGCTGCCAGGCGACATCGTTCAACAACTCGTAGCTCCGGTTGCGGCGGCGTTGCGGAAGATTGGTGGCATGCCCAACGTAGGACAGTCCGCCAGTGACGATGACCGCCGGCTGGACGGCGGATTCGAGAATGGTGCGGGGCTGGTTCAAGGCCGCGACCGAAAGACGAAGCTGATGCACCAGCGACGACGAGAAGACGTGCGTGTTGTTCAAGCGGAGCGAGTGGGTTTGCAGCGCGTCGCGGACGCCGAAGAAGGGCAGATTCGTAATTCCACTCAGGAGATTGAAGGGGTCGTCCGTCGTGTCACGGTTGAACTGGTACTCGACGAACGCCTCGTCGGCGAGCGTGAGCCGCCGGTCCAGGCGAAAACCAAAAGCGTCCGCGGCCGTCCTGACCTTGGCGACGGCGCGATAGTCCTGAGCGCTGCCCCCCGGAACGTTGGACGCGGGATAAAGTTGAGCCAGCGCAAACCCCGTGCGGTTGAAACGATCCTTCGGAATCCGGTTCCCCAAAAAAGGAAAACCGTTTTCGGGATCCACCAGCGTGTCCGGCAAATCCGAAAAATCGCCGCTGAGCCACGCGGGTTTGGGAACGGTGGCCGCGCGCGTGATGGACTGCCGGATCCGGAGCCCCCAGTATTGCGTGTAGAGGTAAGTGGCTTCGCCGAGACGGCCGCCCGTGTCGCCGCCGAAAAAGTTGTATTTGAAAGGCGGTGTCGGCAGATCGTGCAGGTCGAAATAGTTCTTGGCGTTCAGCCGGTCGTTACGATGGAAACCGTGGATGTTCCCGTGAAACGTGTCGCCGCCGGCAGGCAGCGCATCGTCCGCCGCCGTGGAGTCTCCGAGATCGGCCGAAAAATCGGGATTCCGGCCGACGCCGGTCGCCATCGAGGAACTCGTAAAGACATTGCCGCTCGCCGCCACCCACTGCTGTGCGGACCCCTCTTTGATTCCAGAAACGTTGACGCCGCCCTTCAATCCGAACAACCGGTCGGACTTGGGAAGACCTTCGCGGGCGGACGGATCGCTGCGGCTCTCGATGTCCTGCGGAACCGAAATCCGCAGCTCCACCTGGTCGGGCGGCTTGCCGTCCGCGGTATCCATCGAAATCTGCACCTGGTAGAGACCGTCGCTCGGAAGAGACGCGGGCAGTGTCTGCACGGACCGGTAGCCCGGATGTTCGATCTGGAGCTGGAAACGGCCCATGACCTCGAAGCGGAAGCCGCCCCGGTCATCGGTCGTTGCGTTCCTGCCGGCGCCTTCCACCGAAATGAGGCGGACTTGAGCTCGCGCGATGGGTCTGCCTGTCGCATCCGTAACGCGGCCGATGAGTGTGGGCGTGGCCACGTTGAACAGAAGAGCTAGCAGAACCGGAAACATTTAGACTCGAATCACTCTCGCCGACAGAATGTTATCGATCTTCCGAACCTGTTCAATCACATCCTGCCGGACTGGATTGTCGACCAACAGCAGAGCGAGGGCTTTGCCGCCCTGACGCTCGCGTCCCAGGTACATTCCGGCGATATTCACGTTGAACTGGCCAAGAACGCTGCCCATCTTTCCGATCACGCCGGGCTTGTCGTTATTCGTGAAGAAGATCATATGTCCGCGGGGCACGACTTCCACGCTATATCCGTCGACGTTGACGATTCGCGGAAGCTTGTCCGTGAATACCGTGCCGGACACGCGATGCGATTCGAGGTCCGATGTGACTTCGATCGTGATCAGATTCGTGAAGTTCTCAAGCGCCGGCACCCGCGTCTCTTCAACTTTGATGCCGCGCTGCTTGGCAACGTGGAGCGCATTGATGAGATTGACCCCTTCGCGCAAAACGGGCACCAGCAGGCGCCGAAGAATGATGGAGGTCAGGTAGTTCAGATTCATGTTATTGATTTCGCC
>JAHFTY010000002.1:0-8590 GCA_023265365.1 Acidobacteriota bacterium | reverse complement strand
CCCGAATACCGGATTGCCACGTTCTGCATGCGGCCGTCGCAGAGTTGGACGACGAAAGTGGAAAGACGGGTCGCCAGATCGACGAAATGCTGATAGCGCTCCACCTGGCCCGCGTCAAGCTGCGGAAAGTTCAGGGCGCCGTAAACGGTGTTCTTGAGGAGGAAGTCCGCCACCTGCCGGCAGATGTCTTCGGAGACTTTTCGCTGCGCCTCCACGGTCGACGCGCCAAGATGAGGCGTGGCAATGAAGTTGTCGAGTTCGAAGAGCGGCGACCCGGTATTCGGTTCCGTTTCGAAAACGTCGAACGCCGCAGCCCCGACCTTGCCGCTCTTCAGCGCCTCATAGAGATCCGTCTCGCTGACGATGCCGCCTCGCGCGCAATTCAGGATGCGGACGCCGTCCTTCATTTTGGCGATCGTCTCCTTATTGATGAGGTTGCGTGTGGTATCCGTGAGCGGGACGTGAACGGTGATGAAGTCTGCCTGGTCGTAGATGCGTTCGACGTCAACCATGATCAACCCGCTCGTCAGGTTGGCTTCCGGATTGATGAAAGGATCGTAGGCGATCACATTCATTCCCATGGCCTGGCACTTGCGCGCGACTTCGCTGCCGATGCGGCCGAGTCCGATCACGCCAAGCGTCTTGCCGGTCAGTTCAACGCCTTTGAACTTGTTTTTCTCCCACTTTTTGTGGTCCTTCAGCATGGCGTATGCCTGGGGAATGTTGCGGGCCATCGCGAACAGCATCGCGATGGTGTGTTCGGCGGTCGTCATCGTCGAACCGCCCGGGGAGTTCATCACCAGGATGCCGTGCTCCGTCGCCGCGTCGAGGTCCACATTGTCCACGCCGACGCCGGCCCTTCCGACGACCTTCAACTGGGTCGCCCTGGACAACGCTTCGCGATCGATGGTGGACGCACTCCGGACGATGATGCCGTCCACTTCAGGAATGACTTCCAGAAGTTTCTCGCGGCTGATCTTGTCGTGAACAATCGGCGTGATCGAATGGGTGTTTTCAAGGACCTCGACGCCGGCGGGATCGATCCCATCAACAAGCAGAACTTTGAAATACGACATATGAGGATTCGTGTAGGTGGTTGATGACCTTTGTTTTAAAGGGAATGGACAAACTTTCGAATGCGCTCGATGGCCTGTTCGATATTGGATAAGGAATTTGCGAATGAAAAGCGAAGGTAACCTTCACCCTGCGCTCCAAAAGCCGTTCCCGGCAACGCGGAGACTCCGCCCTCGTTCAAAAGGCGATCCGCCACTTCCTTGCTCGGCTTTCCGAGCGCACTGATGTTCGGGAACAGATAGAACGCGCCATGGGGCCGCAAACAGCGGATGCCGGGAATGCTGTTCAACCCGTCCACAAACACGTCACGCCGTTTTTGAAACTCCTCGACCATTCGGGCGACGACTTCATCCGTCTGTGGCGTGAACGCTTCGACCGCGGCGCGCTGGGTAAAGGTTGCCGTGCTGGAAACGCTGTTATTGATGAACAGCGAAACCGCGGGAAAAATATCTTTCGGCACGACGCCGTAGCCGAGGCGCCAGCCGGTCATGGCATAAGTTTTCGAAAAGCCGTGGATGAAGATCAAACGGTCCGACAGGTTCGGGACGTCCAGCATGCTGGCCGGTTTCTGCCCGTAACAGATCTCGGCGTAGATCTCGTCGGACATGATGAACAGATCGTTCCGGCGCGCCAGGTCGCCGAGGCCTTTCAGATCGTCGATCGTCAGAACGCCGCCCGTGGGATTTTGCGGGGAGTTCGTGATGATCATCTTCGTTCGCGGCGTGATGCGCTGCTCGACTTCCGCCAGATCGAAGCGGAACTCGCGCGACTCCTGGAGCGTGACGGGAACGGGCGTTCCGCCGGCCATGAGGATTGCCGCTTCGTAGGCCGGGTAAGCGGGGACGGGATAGATCACCTCGTCACCGGGATCGATCAGCGAATGGATGATCGTGAAGATCATCATCTTGGCGCCGGGACTCACGATGACGCATTTGGGATCGACGTCGACATTCCGCGTCGACGAAAGGTGCCTGGCAATGGCCTCGCGCAATTCGACAACGCCCGGAGACGGCGGATAGTGGGTCGCGCCTTTCCGGAGCCAGTCGATCCCGGCATTGACGATGGGGGCCGGAGTATCGAAATCGGGCTCGCCGATTTCCAGGTGAATAATGCTGCGTCCCTGACGCTCCAGTTCGTTTGCGCGGGCCAGCGTCTCGAATGCGGCCTCGCCGTGGACTCCCTGCATTCGCCTGGCCACCCGGCTCTTGGTTGCGGTGCTCACGGTCAGTCTCCCATCACTGCCGGCCGGACCTGATTCGCATAGGCCAGCCAGCTTTTGTATTTGTCGGTCCTGCCATGGACGGCATCGAAAAACGCGGTCTGGATCTTTTCGGTAACCGGTCCGCGGGATCCGGAACCGATCGTTTTGTCGCTGACTTCGCGGATTGGCGTGACTTCGACAGCCGTGCCGGAAAAGAAGACCTCGTCCGCCGAAAGCACGTCGTCCGGCGTCATTGTCTGCACTTTGACCGGGAACCCGAGATCCTTCGCGATCTGCAGAATGGCTTCACGCGTGATGCCCATCAGAATCGATGCATCCGCGTCGTTCGTGATGACGGTGCCATTCTTCACAATGAAGAGGTTCTCGCCCGACCCCTCCGCCACGTTGCCGTCGATGTTCAGGAGAATCGCCTCGTCATACCCTTTGCGGAACGCTTCCTGAACGGCGCGCACCGAGTTGATGTACTGGCCGCACGCCTTGCCGGCCGACGGGATCATGGAAGTATGGAACTTCCTCGTCGAGGAGAACATCACCCGGACGCCGCGCTCGATGCCTTCCTTACCGAGATACTCGCCGCGCGGAAATCCGATCAGTGTGACGCCGACGGGCGCGCCGTGCGGCCAAACGCTCATCGAGTGGGCGCCAAAGAAAGCCAGCGGGCGGATGTAACCGTTGCCCAGGTTGTTGCGAACGATCAATTCGAGCGTGGCCTGATGGATTTGTTCGGGAGTGAACGGAATTTCCATCTCATACAGCGCCGCGGAGTTGTAGAAGCGCTTCAGGTGCGCATCGAGCCGGAACACGGCGGTTCCCTCCGGAGTCACGTAGGACCGAAGACCTTCGAAGACGCCGGTGCCGTAATGCAGACAGTGTGTGGTCACATGAACCTGCGCGGAGTCCCACGGAACAAATGCTCCGTCCATCCAGATCCAGTCCACCTTGGGTATAGCGCTCATCTCCTTCAAACTCCCTTCACGATTGGAGCCGAAAGTATATCATTGGCGGCGGGAGGCGGCAGTGCACAGTTTTCGACTTAAAGTGCCTATATCGGTGCGGTTTCGCGACATCGACAGCATGGGACATGTGAACAACGCGGTCTACTTTACATACTGCGAGATCGCCCGGAACGCCTACTGGACCAGGCTATTCGGCACGCGGCGTCTCGCGCGGGCAAACTTCATCGTCGCGCGCGCGGAAATGGACTACCGGTCTCAGGCCAACGAAGAGGACGCCATCGTCGTCGGCATCCGGGTGTCTTCCATCGGCAACACCAGCTTTGACTTTCATTACAACATCCTGGAAACAGGGACGCCGCGTCTCATCGCCGAGGCGCGAACCGTTCAGGTGGCATTCGATTACAAGGCCAACCGGAAAATCCAGATTCCCGAACCGGTCAAGGAACAGATTCTGGCTTTCGAAGGCGCGAACCACGTCGAGTTGAAGGGCCGATCGCGTGGCTGACTGGCGCCGCGTCGCTGCCGTTTCCGAACTGGCTTCGGAAGGTCTCGGACACCAGGTGATGGCCGACGGACTGGAACTTGCCGTTTTCCGGTGGCAGGGGCGCGTTTATGCGGTCGAGAATCTTTGCCCTCACCTGGGATTCCCTCTGAGCGAAGGCATCGTTCGGGACGGAGAAGTGATCTGCTCGTGGCATGGCTGGCATGTCCGCCTGGAAGACGGCGCCTGCCGCCACGAACGCGAGCGCGCGAAGACTTATCCCTGCGAGGTTCGCGGCGAGGACGTCTGGGTCGAGGTTTAAGGCGCTCTCAGGAGCCGCCGCAACGTTCGATGGCTGCCCGAATGTCGGCGGCGCGGATGGGCTTGGTGAGGTAGTCGTTCATCCCCACGCTGATGCACTTGTCGCGATCGCCCATGAGCGCGTCCGCGGTGAGGGCCACAATCCGCGGACGGTTTCCGGGATGCACTTCGCGAATGCGCCGGGTGGCGTCGAGGCCGTTCATTTCCGGCATGTGGACGTCCATGAAAATCAGATCGTACGGCATCAATTCGAGCGCGCTGACGGCCTGCGCTCCGTTCTCGACCAGGTCGGGCTTGTAGCCCATCTGCGCGAGAATGTGCACGATCACCCGCTGATTCACGACGTTGTCTTCGGCAACAAGGATCCGCAACGGGAGGCGTTCGGCGAAATCCTTGCCGGGAGCGGGGCTTGCCGCCGGCTCCGGCTCCGGCTGTTCTCTTTCGACGTGCGCCTTAATCGTAAAGGTGAACGTGGAGCCCACACCGGATGTGCTGTCGACCACCATCCGGCCACCCATCAGTTGAACCAGGCCCGTCGAAATCGCCAACCCGAGACCGGTACCGCCAAAGCGTCGATTGATCGATGTATCCACTTGTGAGAAAGCCTTGAAGAGCCGGTCCAGTTTGTCCGGCGGGATGCCGATACCGGTGTCGCGGACCGAGAATCGCAAAACGACCTCACTGCCGGTTCTCGATTCCGCATCCACGCGAACGGAAACCTTTCCCCTCTCGGTGAACTTCACGCCATTGCCGACAAGATTCAGCAGGATCTGCTTCAACCGGATGACATCCCCGATGATGATGGGCGGGACGTTTCCCCCGACGGTCCCCATCAATTCGAGCCTCTTGCCACGGGCTTTGGGCGCCATCAGCGTCAGCACCTCGTCCAGCGCGGTCCGGATTTCGAAGGGCCGGCTTTCGAAATCGATGCGTCCGGAATCGATCTTCGAAAAGTCCAGAATGTCGTTGATGATGGTGAGCAGGCTTTCGCCGCACGACTGTATGGCGCTTACAAACTCAAGTTGCCTGGGGGTCAGATCCGTGTTGAGCAGGAGTTCGGTCATTCCGATGACGCCGTTCATCGGAGTCCGAATTTCATGGCTCATGATTGCCAGGAACTCGGCCTTCGCATTGGCCGCAGCCTCGGCGGCTTCTCGCGCCTCGATGAGTTGGAGTTCTGTGCGCTTTCGCTCGGTAATATCGACGGCCACGCCGATCAGCGCAATCGGATCATGCTGCTCGTTGCGCACAACGCTCGTGGAGAGCGACACCGGGAAATCCTCGCCGCCCTTCCGGCGGTTCAGCACTTCTCCTTTCCATCCTCCCGCGCTGAGCGTGGCCGGCCGGATGACGCTGCGGACAGCCGCGGGCGTATTGGGCGACCGCACCATGTCGATGTCCTTCCCGAGCAGCTCGCCTTCGGAATAGTTGTACGTGGTGAGGAAGGCGTCGTTCACGAAGAGGATCGTATCCTGCATGTCGGTCACAACCACACATTCGCTGACGCTCCGGAGCGCCAGGGCAAGCATCGTCACTCGTTGGTCGTTACTCATCGTGCCCTTGGTACCACCGAAGACTTGTCAACGTCAACGACGGTAACGTCTTCAATAAATCTATAATCCCACCATGCCTGATGTGATTGTGATTGGCGCCGGGCCCGCCGGGGCCGTGACCGCCGCGCTTTTGCGGCGGCTCGGCTATGCCGTCGAGATCTGGGAAAGGCAGGCATTTCCACGGCATCGCATCGGAGAGTCGCTGCCGCCGCGCGCCGTCGATCTCCTGAAGCACTTGCGATTTGAAGCAAACGGATTCGCAGTGATGGAAGGACACACTTCCATCTGGGGAGAGGCGGAGCCGCACCGGGCAGTATTCCAGGAAGGATATGGACTGCAGGTTCAACGCGACCGCTTCGATCAAAAGCTGGTCGATCAATCGGACGCCAGCGTCTATTTCGGCCGGACTGCGCTGGGCCTTGTTCAAGAGGATGGAAAGGTCGCGGGAGTTCGAGACAAAGATGGCGAGGTTCGCGCGCGTTTTGTCGTGATGGCGAGTGGCCCGGGTAAATCGACCAGACATCTTCGGCAGTCCGCCATCTTTGGATACTGGAAAAACTCGAGGCATCCGGAGGGAAGCCAGGCGAACGACACAGTCATCGAATCGTTCCCCGACGGCTGGGTGTGGTCGCTGCGCCTCGCGGACGACACGCGCAATGTCACCGTCCTTTTCGACACGGCCGGGATCTCCTACGAAGACGCGATCCGCCAGACGACTTTCGTGCGGCGGATGCTCGATGGAGCTGAACTCGTCTCCAGGGCAGTGGGATGCGACGCCTCGTGGCAGTGCGCCGAAACGTTCGCCGAGCCGGGACTTCTGCGGGTCGGCGACGCCGGATCCGTCATTGATCCTCTTTCGTCGCAAGGCGTCTATAAAGCCCTCTGCTCCGCCATGTCCGCGGCGGTAGTCATTAATACGTGTTTGAAGAGGCCCGGCCTGGAAAGAACCGCGCTCGATTTTTTCAACGAAGAGGAGCGGCGAACCTACGACGGATACTCGGCGGGAAGCATTGCCACCTTCCGGCAGGAGCAACGATGGCCGGACCGCCCCTTCTGGAAGACGCGGCACGAACTCCCGGCATTTGACATCCGGACGCGGGCCTTTTCACAGGAACTCGCGAACGCGATCGAGAGCGGACAGGCGATGGACTTGTGCGTCCGCAATGCCGCCGGAACGCGCGTCGCACAGAAGCCGGCGATCTCCGGATCCTTGATCGAGCTGGAAGAGTATCTTGTTTCGCCGGCGTTCGAATACGGATATCGAGGCGCGCCGGGCGACGCGATCCGCAGGATTCATCGAACGCTGAGGGTACCCAAACGCGTTGGGGAAATCCTGGATGAACTGGCGCCGCTTCAGACGTCGATGATGCTGAGGATCATCGCGTACATGTATCGCGAAGGGCTCATCGAACCGCTGTAGCGGCGGTCGATGACGGCGGAATTTCAGATTTCAATATCGCCGTCTTCCGGCCTACAATGGCGCGCCATGCGGATTAAACCGATTCTCCTTTTGCTGGCGTGTTTCACGTGCGCCGTGACGTTTCTCGCCCAGGAACCTTCACCGGACATCGGCGTACCCGTGACCGACGCCGCGGTGAGGGCGGCGTGTTCGGGTTGTCATAAGGCCGACGACAAGGGCCGCATGACCCGCATCTCGTACATCCGCACCACGCCTGAAGGCTGGCAGGAAATCATCAAGCGCATGATCCGCAATCACGGGTTGCAGATGGAGCCGGCGAAGGCCCGCAACATCGTGAAGTATCTCAGCAACGATCACGGCCTGACGCCGAACGAAGCGCGGCTCGGATTCTACGAAGTGGAGAAGCGCGTCGTGAACGAGAAGATTCCCGCCGAGCTCGATCAGACATGCCGCCGGTGCCACACGCTTGGCCGTATCCTGTCGCAGCGTCGCACTCGTGAAGACTGGCAGTTGCTGGCGAACATGCACGTCGCGATATTCCCATTGTCGGAAGGCCAGGGGAGTTTTGTGGTCAATCCGAATCCGCCGAATCCCGTTATCGTGCCGGCGGTCGCCGACCTGTCCCGCGAATCGGACAGCCCGCACCCCGGACCGATTCCCACGGCGCCACCCGAAATGTCGCAGCCGGCCGGAGCCGGCCGCGGCGGCGGAAACCCGAACGACGCCGGTCTTGACCGGGCACTCAACTATCTGGCGGCGAATCTCGGGCTGGACAGCCCGCAATACAATGCGTGGCGCGCGAATTTCCGGTACCCGCGGCTGGAAGGCACCTGGTCGGTCGAGTCGTATCTGCCCGGCAAAGGCCGCGGGTTCGGCCAGATGACCATCCAGCGTGAAACGGCCGAAGACGAATACACGACCAGAACCACGATCGAGTTCGCGGACGGCGAAAAGACCACGCGCACCGGAAAGGTTCTTCTCTATGGCGGGTACAGCTGGCGCGGAACCTCAACCGATGCGGAAGCGCGCACGCCGCAGATCAAGGATCTTCGCGAGGTCATGCTGCTCTCCGACGACCTCGAATCCATGCGCGGCCGCTGGTTTTCCGGAGCTTACGATGAGAACGGCATGGACGTGGCGGTGCGCAAGGTCGGGCGGGACATCCTGCTGACTTCAACCGACCATCCCCGGCTGATTTCGGGCAAAACCACCACGGTGAAAGTTTACGGAGCGAACTTTCCCGCCGATCTCCGAACGGCCGATGTCGATTTTGGACCCGGTACGGCAGTCAGCAATCTGCGCGCGACGCCTTCGCTCCTGACCCTGGACGTCGCCGTCACCGGGGACGCCGCTGTCGGCTTCCGCGACCTGATCGTCCGGGGCAAGGTCGCACGCAAGGTGGTCGCGCTCTTCGACAGGATCGATTACATCCGCATCCTCCCCGAGCAAGGCATGGCGCGGCTCGGCGGCGTGACGTTCCCCAAGGGTCTTCAGCAGTTCGATGCGGTTGCCTATCACAATGGTCCCGACAAACGCCAGAATACGGCCGACGACATCGAGCTT
>JAHFTY010000088.1:4221-18239 GCA_023265365.1 Acidobacteriota bacterium | reverse complement strand
GCGTTGAATGACGTGGTCCTCCGGCGACAGCAGTTCGCCGGAAATGCTGTATGGCATTCCGGCAAAGTCGCCAACAGCCCGATTGAAGCGATGATCGGGTAACACGAGTTGGGGCTGGCTGTCCGGTATGAGCCGGTTCAGTGCCTGCAGCATCTCACCAGCCTCGCGGCAATACTGCTGTCGCGCGGTTTCGTTCAGTTCGCCGAGGTCTTTCGCGGGACCGGCATTCGCTTCATCGAACCTGCCTTTCAGTCCCCAGACATAGAACCAGAGCGCCGAATTCGAGTGATCCACTCCGAACAGGTCCAGTGCGACGGAATACCACTTGTTGATATGCCGCTGGATGATGGAAATGGGCACACGGTCCGCCCGGATGATGCGGCTCAGTCCGGTATAGCCCGACAGCAGGTGAAAAGCTTCCTCCTGCAGCATTGGTCCCATGCTGGCCGCAAGCGGTTTGAAACTGGATCGGCTGAGCATGGTGAGCTGATACTTGCCGTCCCGGTCCACGAGCGCGGTGTAGCAGTAGTAGTCCAGCCAATCATCAACGTCCTGGTTGAAGGCGCCGAGCAGGCGGGTGCCCTGGTAGGCCCGGCGTTCCAGCAGTTTCTGCGCTTCCAACCTGCCGGAGCGTCCGAAGTGCTGCACGAGGAGATGGCTCATCTGCCATCCGTGTCTCATCTCTTCGCGCATCACTCGAACGGCGCACTGAAGGTCGTAGTTGCTGGGTGGTTTCTTCAGAAGATTGCGTTGTTGCTCGCTCGAGGCGAATTCCGTGTCGCCTTGATAAACGATCAGGTGGAGCAGCGAATCCCTAATCCGCTGATCGGGAATGTCGAGTACGGTTTCCCACTTCGAATTCCCTTTATAGCTGCCGAACTCGATTTCTTCGGACGCAAGGCTTCCGAATTTTGTTTCGAACCCATAGTCGCCGAAAAGCGCCGGATCGATGTCGAGATCCTTCTGCCACTCGTGAAAGGACTCCACCCAGTCATTGAAGGTTCCGATGCGCTGTGTCGCCATGCTCATTCCTGTCCTTTTACGCCGCCCGCATCCGTTGTTCGACGGTCACTGGAATTGAGAGAACCGGAATATGCGCTGCACGAATCACGCGTTCGGCCGTAGAGCCGAGCAGCGCGCTCTCAATGCGGCTCTTGCCCTGCAGATTCATCACAATCAGGTCGGCTTTGTCCTCTTCGGCGAAGCGCAGGATCTCGCGGAACGCCTCGCCTTCCACCATCACCGGTGTCACCAAAACGTCGGAACACAGCTCCTCCGGAATCGAGTTCCGCAGTCGGGCCAACGCGTCGTCGCGCAAGCCTTGCAGTGCCTCGGGATAATACCCTCCGCCTTCGGCATCCCAGTGGACGGTCTGCAGGTCGTCGAATACATGAAGGACCGTGAGTCGGGCTCCGGTTCCGCGCGCCAGTTCAATAGAGAACCTCAGTCCGATTTCAGCGCTGTCTGAAAGGTCTGTCGCATAGAGAACATGTCGCAACGGAACCGGATCGGTGGAGTGGAGTTCCTTTGAAGGATCCAGATGAGAGACGGTGAGGACCGGAACGTTGAATTTGCGCAGCATGCGCCCAGTCAGCGATCCGAGCAGGAACCGCTCAAACGCGTTGCGGCCGTGGGTACCCATCACGACCAGATCGATTTTCTCGTTGTTCACGATTTCCAGCAGGTCGCTTCGGACCTCGCCGGTTCGGACAATGGTCTGTAGAGCAACCCGGTCGCGACTCTTCTCGGGAACCAGAGTGGGCAATACCGAACGGGCGTAGTTCACCTGATCTTTCTCGAAGCCGAAGCTTTGCGTTGGAAACGTGTAGATCAGCGCGGTCGAGGAAGGAACAATATGCGCAAGCACCAGGTGTGCGTTGAACTGCAGGGCCAAGGAGAGTCCGTAATTGACGGCCTGCATCGATGGTTCTGAAAAATCAACGGGAACCAGTATTTTCTTGATGCTGATCATTGCTCCTCCTCCGACCGGCCTTGCTGCGATCAGCCTATGCCTAGCAATTTCGTCACCGTGGCTTAAGGGTATGCCAGGTGCAACGAGTTGGTGCGCCGGGCGTTTGAGTCCATGATAAGGACAAAGCCAACGTGTTCCGCTGAATGAACAGGATTGGAATTCAGATGAAGCCGGTTCCCAGACCCGCCTGCAACAAAGCTCTTGTCCGCGCAACAGGCACAACGATTTGCGGAATGGGTCGTCCCCACCCGAAACGGGCGTATCCGCCCATCTCATGGTCCGCGATCGGACGAGAACCTGTCGGGCTCGCTGAGGATCCGAAACACTCCGCTGCGTGCTGCAGTCGCGGTGGCCCTGTACTGATTGGCGCGATTTCAGGCAGGGGTCGTCACGAATTCTGCCTTTCTGGCAAATGGCAGCAATACGGCAGACGTTCTAAACGCCTTTATCGCATTCGGAGTATCCGCTTCGTCATGGCGATCGCTCTCATGCTGACGGTCCTGTCCGGAATCGGCATATCGCAGGATTCGGCCAACTGCGCGGACTGCCATGAAGATCAGACCAGTTATAGGCAGTCCGTTCATCAGAAGCTGAACTGCTTTGACTGTCATGCCGGCTACAAAGAGTTTCCTCACCCCGAGCGTGCGGCCGAGGCTGAATCACCGGTGTCCCGGTCCAGAATCGTCAGCATCTGTGAACGTTGTCACGGGAATCTGAAGTTCGTCGAAGACAACCGGATTCCCGGCCGTCAGCTTCCCGTCATCAACTACAAGGAAAGCGTCCACGGAAAGGCCATTTCGGGCGGAAAACTCGACGCAGCGCTCTGCACCGACTGCCACGGATCTCACAAGATCCTGGCGCCGACCAACACGGGTTCGCTGGTGAGCCGGGCGAACTCGCCATCCACGTGCGGAAGCTGTCACCAACAGGAATTCGAACAATACACTCGGAGCGTTCACGGAAAGGCGCACGCACAGGGGAAGTCCGGCGTCCCCACGTGTACGGATTGTCACGGCATCCATTCCATTACCCATCCCGGCGAAGCACGCAAAACAGACGCGGAAAAAGCTCTGGGCAAGACGAGTTGCAGCCGATGTCACGAAAGCGAAGTCTTGTCCCGGGAATACTCTCTTCCGAAAGATCGCGTGAGCAGCTACCTGGACAGCTATCACGGCCTTGCCGTCAGCCGGGGATCCGTCGCGGTCGCCAACTGTGCCAGTTGTCACGGCGTGCACGAAATCCTGGAAAGCGCGGATCCGGCTTCGTCGATTCATTCGTCGAACCTGCCCGCCACCTGCGGCACCTGTCACCCGGGGGCGAGCGCGAATTTCGCACGGGGAACGGTGCACCAGAGCCGCGGCAACGGCCACGCGTTGGTTCGATGGGTTTCTTTTTTTTATGTCGTGCTGATCATCGTCGTCATCGGATCGATGGCCGTCCACAACGTCTTCGACTTTCGAGCCAAGCTCAGGAGCGCGGCCGTCTCGCATGCGGAACCGTTCTTCTCACGAGGCGAAGTGGTTCAGCACACCTTTCTGCTGTCGTCATTCTTCTTGCTGGTGGTTACGGGGTTCGCTCTGAAATGGCCCGACAGCTTTTTTGGCGTGCTGGTGCCTCTTGGCGAAACGTACCGCCGATGGATTCATCGGGGCTCGGGCGTTGTGATGATCGCGCTTGCGGTTTACCATGTTCTATATCTGCTGACGACCTTCCGCGGCCGGACATTGTTGCGCGAGTTTCAGCCGGGATGGGGAGATATACGCGCCGGAGTCCGAAACTTCATGTTTATTACGGGGCTGCGCCGCGAGAAGCCGGACGAAACGTACCCGGGTTATGTGGAGAAGGCGGAGTACTGGGCGCTTATCTGGGGGACGGCCATTATGGGTTCGACGGGTCTGCTGTTGTGGTTTGAGAATCTGACCCTTCGGTTTCTTCCGTTATGGGCACTCAATGTTCTTACGGTCATCCATTTCTATGAAGCGATCCTTGCGACACTGGCGATCCTGGTCTGGCATATTTACTTTGTTGTGCTGGATCCAACCGTGTATCCGCTGAAATCCGCGAAAACAAAGAGGACATCCGAACTGTGAAGAGTGCCTTCCGTGTTTTCCTGTCGTACCTGCTCTGCGATTGGCTTGCCACCGCCGGCACGATCATCGTCACCACATCTGCGGTCGTGTTTCTCACGCTGGCATTCGAGAGCTTTTCCAATCCTTACTACGGCATCCTGGTGTTCCTGATTCTACCCGGACTCTTCGTGTTCGGACTCGTTCTGATTCCCCTGGGCGTTTGGCGCTGCTCGCGGCGCATCGGTGGCGTCTCGAACATCCCCGAAGCGCAGATCACGGGGACCAAAGCGATCCGGCTGTTCGGTCTGATTGCCCTGCTCACGGTCGTGAACGTCGCGATTCTTTCAGCCGCGTCGTACCAGAGTGTGAAGTACATGGATTCCAATCAGTTCTGCGGAACCACGTGCCACACGGTCATGAGCCCCCAACATACCGCCTATCAGGATTCCCCGCATGCGCGGGTGGACTGCGTGAGCTGCCATATCGGTCCGGGAGCCGAATGGTTTGTGCAATACAAGCTGTCCGGGCTGGCGCAGGTTTTTGCCGTCACGTTCAATACCTATCACAAGCCGCTGCCCGCCGCGATCCGGAGTCTGCGCCCGTCGCAGGACACGTGCGAGCAATGTCACTGGCCGCAGAAGTTCATCAGCGACAAGCTTCGCATTGTGAAACGTTACGACGAAGACGAGAAGAACACCGAAAAGACCACGGTGTTGTTGATGCACATCGGAACGCGAATTCACAAGGCCCATGTCGGACGAAACATCGAGTATGTATCGTCGGAACCCGCGCGCCAGGAGATTCCCTGGGTCTCCGTGGACGGCGTGGAGTACAAGGCCGGAGAGCCCGTCGGCGAGAAGCGCCGGATGGATTGCATCGACTGTCATAACCGCCCCACCCACGCTTTCGAGACGCCGGGGCCTGCGGTGGACAAGGCGCTTGAATCGGGTGAATTGGACCGCTCGATTCCGTTTGTCAAACGCGACGCCCTGCTCGCGTTGAACGGCAAAAAGCCCATCGACGGCGCTCCCGTGGCAGTGAAGAGGATCTTTGCGCGAAACATCTGGCCCAGAATGGATATCACCTGGGGCGCCTATCCCAACAACATCGGACACGATGCTTTTCCCGGTTGCTTCCGCTGTCACGACGACAATCACAAGAACGCTTCGGGTAAATCCATCTCTCAGGACTGCTCAACCTGCCACGAACTGCTTGCGGTGGGCGAAGAGAGCCCCGAGATTCTCAAGCAGCTGGGTATTGCGACCGGGGAGAAGAAATAGCCGACCCGGCATCATTTTCCCGCCCGAATATGATCCGCATGTCTGGATCTCCAAGAAAATCAATGTTCCTCGATTTGGATTAGAAGATGCCCGGCAGAAGCCGGAGGTTGATATGGCAGCAGTCATGACCCAACTCAATCTGCTGAAGCCGGATCGACGCAGCTCCGAAGTTTTGGAATTCGAATCGCGGATGCGATCGATGATCATTGGACAGGATGAAGCCGTGACCGAATTGGTGAACATCTACCAGGCCGTACTGGCCGGACTCGCCATACCTGGACGGCCGATCGCGAGTCTGCTCCTGCTGGGCCCCACGGGCTCAGGCAAAACGCGGCTCGTTGAAGCCGCGGCGGAGATCCTGTTTTCGACACCGGACGCCGTCCTCAAGGTGGACTGCGCGGAATTCCAGCACAGCCATGAGATCGCGAAGTTGATCGGATCGCCTCCGGGCTACATCGGGCATCGCGAAACAACAGCCGTCTTGAACCAGGATGCCCTTGACCGGTTCCACACCGACAAACTGAAATTCAGCATCCTTCTTTTCGACGAGATCGAAAAGGCAAGTGACGCGCTGTGGCAGCTCCTGCTCGGCATTCTCGACAAGGGTATTCTGACGCTCGGCGACAATCGAAAGGTGAACCTCTCACGCACCATTATTTTCATGACGTCGAATCTCGGTGCGGCCGAAATGAAACGCTTGATCACCGGCGCCATCGGTTTTGCGCCGCCCCGCACCAACGAACAGATGGTGCAGATCGAGCAGAAAATGCATCGAACGGCGATCGAGGCGGCCACGAAAAGGTTCTCGCCGGAATTCGTGAACCGGCTCGACAATCTCCTTGTCTTTCGCTCGTTGCTGAAGCCCGACCTCTATAAGGTTCTCGATATCGAGTTGGCCGCCGTACAAACCCGCATCTTCAGTACCCAGCACGATCGTCCGTTCGTTCTGACCTACACGACCAGGGCAAAGGAATTCCTGCTGACCCAGGGAATCGACATGAAATACGGTGCCCGGCATTTGAAGCGGGCGATCGAACACCATCTTGTCCTGCCGCTGTCGAGCCTGCTCGCCACGAAACAGGTTCTCGCGGGGGACACCGTAATGGCCGATGTCGCGGAAAACGGCCTACAGCTCGAATTCACGAAAACCAACATGAACCACGTCTTCCAGGCGGCCGCGGCGAGAGGAGGCGTCATCGAGTCCTCCGCCATTCTCTGATCGGGAAACATCCCGTGCGCCGCCTGGACTGCCGGATCACGCCGGGATGTCTTCAGTGACTCCAGGTCTTCGAGTGCGGAGCAGATGGACTCAACGCACGGCGACGAGGCACGTGCCCGTAGAGGGGCTTGTGCTCCTGCCCGAATTTGTCTTTTTTCCGAGCTTCATGCATCGACCGTTTTCGATTCAGGTCTTCCAGGAGCTCTTTCGTGTAACGGTTCATAGGCACCTCCGGATACCGACGGAATCGACAGGATCGCGACTTCGGCCATGCCCGCGACGCGTTCGGCCACGGACTCCCGAAAGTAGCCTTCCATGGCTCGCTTGCTTTGAAGGGTTCATGACGATCAAGTCGCAGAGAGGCGTTCCCGTAATTCCGAGAATTTCCTCCATTCGAGAAACTGGCACGAATCTTTCCAATCCGACCTTATGTATAGGAACCCTGCCAGGCGCCACCTCCAACGGACACAGGCAAAGCCGACGAACCAATTTCCGATAAAGACTCATCACACGGTCAACATGTCCGTTCGAGAGGGGGTCGAGGCTGGCAATCTGACAGTTTGTCGCAAAAGGAACCCTGTTAATGCTGACATGCGTTCAACGGAGGGAGGTTCTCATGCATTTCCGGCTCATACGTTTACAGCTGCCTTCAGCGATTTGGAAGTGTCCGTGCCAAATAGCGACGAGCCATGTTCAAGAAAGGACGAGCGACTATGAGAACCGGTGAGAATGCTCCAGAGTTGGGACTCTACATTTCGAATTGCTGTGACTACGAGGCAATCTTCGATCTCAATGACTGTCTTACACGCTGCATGAAATGCAGCAGTTTGTGCTTGTGGGATCTCGAAGAGAAGCTGGTGTCCATGGATGAACTCGAAGCAACTGAAAGCCAAGTTGAGGTCGCATAATGGAAACGCTTAATCCGTTTCAAATCGCGATTGAACAGTTCGACCGCGCGGCCCACCGGTTGAAACTCGATCCGGATCTGGCCGCAATTCTCAGGCAACCCAAAAGACAGCTAATCGTTTCCATTCCGATACGGATGGATGACGGCAAGGTGAAAGTCTTCGAAGGTTTTCGAGTGCAGCATAACGTGGCGCGAGGGCCAGCCAAGGGCGGCATTCGCTATCATCCGAACGTGACGCTGGACGAAGTGAAAGCGCTCTCGATGTGGATGACCTGGAAGTGTGCGACCGTCAATATTCCTTATGGCGGCGCCAAGGGCGGCATCATTTGCGATCCCAAACACATGTCCGCCGGTGAACGTGAGCGGATGACGCGGCGGTACACCTCGGAAATATTGCCGTTGATCGGACCCGAGCAGGATGTGCCCGCGCCGGACGTTTACACCGACGCGCAGACCATGGCGTGGATCATGGACACGTACAGTTCCACGATCGGTTATTCATGTCTCGGCGTTGTCACCGGAAAGCCCGTCGAACTCGGCGGCACCAAGGGACGCCACGAGGCGACGGGACGGGGCGTGATGTTCACGATCGAGGAAGCGTGCAAGGCCATGAACAAACCGCTATCCGGAGCCACCGTGGCCGTCCAGGGGTTCGGAAACGTCGGGTTCATTGCGGCCCGGATGCTCTTCGAGAAGGGCGCACGGATCATCGCCGTCACCGACTCCCGGGGAGGCGTGATCAGCCGGAGCGGAATGAATCCGGAAGGCATCGACGCGCACAAGACCCGGACCGGAAGCGTGATGGGAATGACAAACACGGCTCCGATCTCGAATGCCGAGATCCTGGAACTCGATTGCGACATTCTCGTGCCCGCCGCACTCGAAAACCAGATCACCGCGGAAAACGCATCGCGCGTCCAAGCAAAGATTGTGGCTGAAGGAGCCAACGGTCCGACAACTCCCGCCGCGGACCAGATTTTGTTCGAACGCGGCGTCTTTCTGATTCCCGATGTCCTGTGTAACGCCGGTGGTGTTACCGTTTCATACTTCGAATGGGTCCAGGACCTGCAGGGGTTCTTCTGGGACGAGGACCAGGTCAATAACCAGCTCGAACGGCTGATCAAGCGCGCGTTTCAGGAAGTGAACGACCTGGCCGGACGCGAACGCGTCGATCGCCGGACCGCAGCCTATATGCTGGCTGTCAAAAGAGTCGCGGAAGCCACAAAAGTCCGAGGTTTGTTTCCATAACAAGGAGGATCATGAGAACGATTGCAGTCACGATTGCTTTGATACTGTTGATCAACGGCGCCGGTTTCGCCGCAGGCGATGCCGCCGCCGGAAAAGAACTGTTTGCCAAGAAATGCACGTCCTGTCATGGCGCGGGCGGCGAAGGAAAGGACGCCATCGCGAAGATGATGAAAGTCGAGATGAAGCCCCTTGCTTCGAAGGAAGTGCAGGAGAAGTCCGAAGCCGACCTGGTCAAAGTCATTACCACCGGAAGTGGGAAGATGAAAGCGGTCGCGGACCTGAAAGAGAAAGACGTTCAGGACGTCATCGCGTTTCTTCGAACACTGGCCAAGAAATGATTCTGTCTCGCCCGCATTCAGGAAATGCCCCGGGCCCTTTGGAGATCGAGCCTCCGCTTCAGAAGAGGTGAATGAACTGGCCACGGACGACCCCGGCACTTCGCGCCGGGGTCGTCCGTGGCTTTGCGCTATTCTCCGGCCTGGGCGTACGCGGCGACGGCGTCTTCGTATTTGTCGTGGAGCTTGATTTCGAAGAAGGACTCCACCTGTTCGGCGGGCCACATCTCAATCGCATCCCAGGCCATTCGTTCGCAGACGTTCACGCAGATTTTGCAGCCGATGCATTCGTCGAAGCGGATCTGGACGTTCGGAATGACCACGTTCACGCCGTCAGAAGTGTCGCGTTGCACATGTTCGATGCAGTCGACGGGACAAAAACTCACGCAGGCTTCACACCCGGTGCAGTTGTCCGGCATTACGACGGCAATTTCCTTCGGCTTCTTCTTCTTTCGGGTAATCTTGGCCGGCGCCTCCGGGATGATAAAGGTCGGATTCGCCTTTTTTGTATCAAATGCCATATCTCACTGCGCTCCCAGAATCGATTGAAGGTTGATTGTACTGCGAAAGCTCAGGATCCTTTCGATGGTCTCCCCGATCTGATTGTTCGGCGTCGACGCGCCCGCTGTGATCCCGATGCACCGCGCGCTCGCCGGGAACCAGCCCCGGCTCAGGGTTTCCGACTTCGTGCCCGCGGGCTTGTGCCGGATTTCATCCCCGCTCAGGATCGACGTCGCATCTTCCAAATGGAATGTCGGCGCGAACTTCGCGGATATCTTCGCGAGGTTATTCGTGTTGCTGCTGTTGTACCCGCCGATCACGATCATGATGTCGACGTTTTTGTTTTTCAGCCCGTAGACCGCGTCCTGCCGGTCTTGCGTGGCGCTGCAGATCGTGTCGAAGGAATGGTAATGCTCGCCCATTTCATCCTCGGCGTACCGGGCACGCATCGCCTCCCTCAACATTTCAGCGATTTCCAACGATTCGGAACTCAACATCGTGGTCTGATTGGCCAGACCGATGCGTTGGAGGTGAACATCGGGATCGAATCCATCCGAAACGGCATTGCTGAACCGCTTCATGAAGCCGGACCGCTCGCCGCCCTCGGCGATGTAACGAGAAACGTCTGCCGCTTCCGGCTTGTCGCGAACCACCAGGTAGTGGGCACCGGGAAACAGACTCGTTCTCGAGAAAGTAGCCTGCGTCTCTTCATGTTCGAACTTGCCGTGAATCACCGACGTCACGCCGAGACGCGCATACCGTTCCACATTTTTCCAGACGTTCAGGACTGAACCGCAAGTGGTGTCCACCACGACACATCCCTTTTTACCGAGCAGTTCGAGATCGGCCGCCGGAAGTCCGAATGCCGGTACGATCACCACGTCCTCGCGGGCAACCTTGTCGTACTTGTCCGCGGAACTCGGAAGAAACTCAATGCCCATCCGTTGCAGCTTATTGTTGACGTGCGGATTGTGGATGATCTCGCCGGTCAGGAAGACTTTGCGATCCGGGAACTTGGCCACAGTCTCATACGCGTATTCGACCGCGCGCTCGACGCCATAACAGAAACCGAATTCCATGGCGAGCAGGAAGGTCAGTCCGCCCGCGTCGAGCCGGAAACCGTTGGCGCGCATCAGGTCGACGATCTGACTCCGGTAGGTTTCCTGGAGCTGTGGCCGGATCTCGGTACGAAGGCCGAAGCCTTTCTGGAAGTAGGTTTGTTCCATCAGCCCGCGATTGTAACACGGTGGTTGGTGTGCTAAATTTCGGCGGTTTGATGGACAAGGGGAACGTTATTTGAGTTTACGTCGCGCAAAGATCACTGCCGTCAGCCACCACCTTCCTGAACGCCGAGTTACAAACACCGATTTAGCCAAGTTCGTGGACACTTCGGACGAATGGATTTTCAATCGAACCGGCATCCGCGAACGCCGAATGGTCGACAAGGGCGTCGCGGCCAGCGACCTCGGGGCCTCGGCGGCGAAAAAAGTGCTGGAAAAGCGAGGTATCGACGCATCCGAAGTCGACCTGATCGTCTTCGCGACTGTCACGCCGGATATGTTCTTTCCCTCAAGCGCGTGCCTCGTGCAGCAGAAAATCGGAGCCTCGAAAGCCTGGGGATTCGACCTTTCGGGTGCCTGTTCCGGCTTTCTTTACGCCTTGGCGACCGGCACGCAATTCATTCAAACCGGGGCACATCAGAAGGTTTTAGTGATCGGAGCCGACGTGATGACCTCGATCATCAATTTCGAAGATCGAGCGACTTGCGTCCTCTTTGGTGACGGAGCTGGAGCCGTATTACTGGAACCGGCCGAGGACGGCGAGAAAGGCATCCTCGACTTCATCTTGCGCAGCGACGGGTCCGGCGGACAGTTCCTGTATATGCCCGCCGGTGGAAGCCTGAACCCAAGCTCAGTGGAAACTGTTCAAAAGAAAATGCATTACGTCCATCAGGATGGTAAAAACGTCTTTAAGTTCGCCGTTCGTGGCATGGCGGAAATCTCTCAGGAGATTCTCGACAAGAATCAAATCAATATAAAGGATATAAAACTCTACATTCCCCACCAGGCCAACATGAGGATCATCAAAGCCGCGATCGACAGAATGGGCCTGGACGAGTCGCAAGTCGCGATCAACATTGACCGGTACGCCAACACCACGGCGGCCACAATCCCCATTTGTCTCTCGGAAGCTGCTGAATCCAAAAGAATTAAAAAGAATGACTACGTCCTGCTGGCCAGTTTTGGCGCGGGATTTACCTGGGGCAGTATCCTGCTTCGTTGGGAAAACGAAGAACTTTACTAAAAATTTTGTATTTTTGCCGTGCTCGGGGGCTCTACTTGTTTGTACGCGAAAGTTTTGAAGGCCGCGTCAGCAAGTTTGCGAATCGACGACCGTCCCTGGCGAAGACCACGCAATTATAAGCTGACGCGGCCTTCGTGTTTCTCCCGCCATCTATCCCTTGAACATTCGAAGCCAGTCACCGAATTGCCAAAGGTCCCTCAGAACATCCGGCCATGGCGGCCGATTCTTTCCATAAGCGGTACGAAGACGCCAGTTGACATATTGGGCGGGGGGCAGGGGCAGAAAAGGGGGGCGGCGATACCAGCCCCTCGGAGAGAGCCGGAAGTAGAATCGAAGCAATGCCCACGCGATCGCCAAATGCCTCACGGGTGGAATGCTACCAGAGGAATTCGAGGCGGAGAAAAATTACGCCTTCGACATTGCCTCACGAAGCGTCTGGGCGGAAAACGGCACGGTCCGCAGCCGGACTCCCGTTGCGTCGAAGATCGCATTTGACAACGCTCCCGCAACCGGTGCGCTGGCGGCTTCGCCCGCTCCGTAGGAGGGCTGGTCGGGCCGGTTGATCAAAGCGACTTCGAGAACCGGCGCTTCCGGAAACGTCAGGATGGGGTAGCTCTGCCAATCGACCGTCGTCACCCGTGACCTGTCGAACGTCACTTCTTCGTGTAGCGCACGGCTGAGCGTCTGCATGATATTGCCTTCAACCTGGTTGCGCAGACCGTCAGGATTCACGATGAGGCCGCAATCATGAGCGCACGTGATGCGACGTACCATGATCTTTCCGCTGGTTCTATCGACTGCGACTTCCATCACAAGGGCAACATAGTTTTCCGCCTGTTTGTAACGCATGTACGCCACGCCCCGGCCGACCAACAGGTTTCCCGGAGCGGCGCGAGGATTCGGCGAAGGACGCGGTTGCCACTCCATCATGGAGGCGGCGCGATCCAGAACCGCGAGAGCCCGAGGATCCGTAAGCCCACGGCGCCGGAATGCAACAGCATCCATACCTGCGGCGACTGCAAGCTCATCCGTAAAGCTCTCGACCGCAAACACATTGGCAATCTTGCCGGGCGCCCGCAGGTTCGACAGCCGCAAAGGCGTTTCCTTGAGTTGATGCAGGATCACGCGAAGGTTTGGCGCGGGATATGGCGGATCTGCGTTGAGCGTCATCGCGCCCGCACCCTGCCCGTGTTCCTGAGTCATACCGGCCGTTTCCGGCCCGACCAATGCGCGCTGGCCCGGAGGACCGCCGGGAAGCCACATCTGCGTTTCCCATGCGACGATGTTCCCACCCGCATCGATGCCGCCCCGCACATCGAGAAGTTGCGCCGGCCCTTTGGGATCCCAGCCATGCTCGTCGTGACGCATGTGTTGCACACGCACCGGCTGCGCGGTTTCACGCGACAGCAGAAGCGCGTCGGCAGCCGCGTCGTCCGCGCCGTTGGTTCCGTAGGATCCGGAGCCGTCCATATAGACAACCCGCATTTTTTCCAGGGGAATGCCGAACAGGGTCGACAGGTTTCCGCGGACACCGAACGGATTCTGTGTTGAAGACCACACCGTCGTCCCGGAATCCTTGAAATCGGCCACAGCACAGGAGGGGCCGAGGGAGGCATGGCTCTGAAAGGGCCAATAGTAAGTCGCTGAGAGTTGCTTCGCCGTTTTGGGCAACGCGGAATCCACGTCGCCTCGATTGGCGACCCGCTGATCGCGTTCTACCGGTGCCTGACGCATATACCGGTCAAAACCACTGCTCCCCGGCAAACCTTCCCACTCGCTCCACATTGCTTTCAACTCACGCGCCGCACAAACCGCGGCCCACTCGTCTCTCGAAACGACAGCCAGAAAACTCTCGCGTCGCACAATGCGAACATCCGGAATGTCGCGAATGGAGGACTCATCGACGGACAACAGCTTTGCGCCGATCGATGGCGGACGAACGACCCGCCCGTGAAGCATTCCCGGAAGATTAAAATCCTGGAGATAAACATGAGTCCCCGTGCACTTCAAAGGCACATCGCTTCTGAGGACCGGTTTGCCGACGACGGTGTACGCCGTGGGATCCTTCAGCCGCGCGTTGGGATTCACGGAGAGCGAGAATTTTTTCCCTCCGATGAGCATTCCCACAGGAACGCCAGGCCCGCCTGTTACTGGAACGACCTTCCCGTCGACGATGGTGAGGT
>JAHFTY010000088.1:0-4211 GCA_023265365.1 Acidobacteriota bacterium | reverse complement strand
GCTTCGCGCCAAGCTCCAGCAGGGCCTGTCTCGCCGTCGCCGCAACGCGCCGAAGCTCGGCGGCGCCGCGCGGAATTCCCGTGCTGCCGCCTGTCCCCCCACGATTCGGCGTCGTGGCGGTATCGCCTTCGACCACGGTGAACCGGTCGACAGGCATATCCAGTTCCTCGGCGACTGTCTGCCGAAACGCTGTAGACAGGCCCGTGCCGACATCCACCTGGCTGGTGAAAATCGTTGCGGAACTGTCGGAATGGATCGCGAGGAAGCTGTCGATCTCCAGTGGCGGCGCCACGGCCCCACCGCGCGCCTGAGAAAGGATCGGTTCGGAAAGCAGCGACTCGAAGGCAAAGCTCACGATGAGGGCGCCCCCGGATTTCATAACATCGCGGCGATTCATGACGCCACCTAACCCTTCGCCACGCGCATGATCGCGCTCATGATCCGGGTGTGGGTACCGCAACGGCACAGATTCCCGGCGAGTCCTTGTCTGACCTGTTCGGGAGTCGGCTGCGGTGTTTGAGCGAGGAGCCCTTTGGCCGACATGATCATCCCGTTCGTGCAGTAACCGCACTGCGCCGCCTGCTCTGCCGTGAACGCGGCCTGGACCGGATCAAGACGGGATGGATTTCCAAGACCTTCGAGTGTGACGACGGCCTGGCCCGCAACCCGGCTCACCGGCGTCATGCAGGATCTCACGGCTTTCCCATTGAGCAGGACCGTGCAGGCTCCACACTGACCCATTCCACATCCAAATTTCGCCGCGTGCAGCCGGAGTGCGTTTCGCAGAAGATAAAGAAGCGGTTGATTGGGATCCCACGATTCGACGGTGGCAGGTTTCCCATTCACTCGAAATCGGTATGTCGACATAACGTGCTCCTTGCTTGGATGGTGAGGTGCACTATACACTGGCTGTGCCTTTCGTCGTTTCGTCTTCCCCACAAAAAGACAACCCACATGCTCTTCAAAACCCGCAGTGCTGCTGTGTACGGCATCGAGGCGTACCTCGTCGACGTCGAAGTCAATCTGACTGCAGGAGGAACCAAGGCCGAATTTCATATTGTCGGTTTGCCGGACACGGCTGTCCGCGAATCGCGGAGCCGGGTGCTGGCTGCAATCCGCAACTCCGGATTTGGATTTCCCTACCAGAACATCACTGTCAATCTCGCGCCGGCCGACATGAAAAAAGAGGGATCGGCGTTTGACCTCCCCATGGCGGTGGGTATCCTCGGGAGCCTGGGCATGATGGCCCGGGCCGATCTTTCGGACTATCTGATGGTCGGAGAACTTTCTCTCGACGGCAAACTCCGCCCCGTCCGTGGCGCTCTTTCCATTGCGATGCTGGCCCGTGACAAAAAGATTCCGCACCTCCTCGTTGCACCCGGCAATGCGCGTGAAGCCGCCGTCGTGGAGGGCGTGTCGATCTATGCGATGCATACCATCACCGAAGTGGTGAACTTCCTCAACGGCACCCGCGTCAACGAACCCATCCGGGCTGAACCCTGCGTGGCCTTCGTGGACCCGCAACGGCGTACCGAAGACTTTCGCGACGTCCGCGGACAACTCCACGCCAAGCGTGCGATCGAAGTCGCCATGAGCGGAGGCCACAACATGCTTCTCGTCGGTCCGCCGGGCTCAGGCAAAACGATGCTGGCCAAACGTGTCCCGACGATTCTTCCTCCCATGAGCTTTGAAGAAAGCCTCGAGACCACGCGCATCCATTCCGTCTCCGGACTACTTCCTCCCGAGACGGGCCTCACGACGGTGAGGCCTTTCCGGTCACCACATCACACGATCTCGGATGCCGGGCTCGTCGGCGGCGGCTCGATCCCGCGGCCCGGCGAAGTCAGCATGGCGCACAACGGTGTTCTCTTTCTGGACGAACTGCCGGAATTTCCTCGGAACGTATTGGAAGTTCTGCGACAGCCCTTGGAAGACCGCCGCGTCACGATTGCGCGGGCGCAAACCACGCTGACCTTCCCTGCCTCGTTCGTCCTGATCGCGGCTATGAATCCGTGCCCCTGCGGCTTTTCGGGCGACTTCAGAAAGGAGTGTTACTGCACGCCGCCGCAGATTCAGCGGTACATGTCGAAGATTTCCGGCCCGCTGATGGATCGCATCGACATTCAGGTCGACGTTCCCGCCGTTCCGTATAAAGAGCTGGCGGCATCACGGCAGGTCGAATCGTCCGAAGCGATCCGCGCGCGAGTGGTTGCAACCAGAAGCCTTCAGTTGACACGTTTCCGCGACGATCATATTTACTCCAACGCGCAGATGGGTCCCCGGCATCTGCGAAAGCACTGCGTGCTCACGCCGGAATGCGAAAAGATCATGGAGAACGCCGTTACCAAGCTCGGCTTCAGCGCCCGGGGGTACGACCGGATTCTGAAGGTCGCGCGCACGGTCGCCGATCTCGAAGGCTCCGCCGACGTCGCGCCACGGCATCTCTCGGAAGCGGTGCAGTACCGGACGCTCGACCGGAACATGTGGGTGTAGGATGGGCGGGAAATGCGTTATCGACATGTCCTCGCGTCCGGAGCTGTCGGCTTTGAAAGTTCTTGATAACTGCTCACTGGAACGGTAGCCTCCGCGTCATCACCAATTAACAGAGGTACCCAACAACTGGTTTCAAATCACGCCGGAAACGGTGAGGAGAACGAAACATGCCAGTAAAGAGAGCAGGCCAGCTTCTATTCCTGATTCTGGTTGCCGCCAACGCGGCCTTCAGCCAGTCCTACCAGGGAGGAGTCCGCGGTACGGTTAGCGATGCGGGGGGAGCGGTAATTCCCGGCGTCGAAGTACAACTCATCAACGCGAACACGAACGGCGCGCGACGAACGATCACGAACGAAACGGGGCAGTATTCGTTTCCGGCGGTGGAGCCGGCAACATATGTCGTCAAGGCGATGCTTGCCGGTTTCAAGACATTCGAGCGGTCCGGATTGACCGTTGGCGTTCAGCAGTTTGTAACCGTGGATATCCGCCTCGAAGTGGGCGCCATTGCGGACGAAGTCTCAGTCGTGGCGGATTCGCCGCTGGTCGAAACGTCCACCGCCAGCACGGCGACGGCAATTCCGCAGTTCATGCTGAATACGCTGCCGAATACGGGCCGGAATGCGTTCATGATGGCCCTGTTTGTGCCGACGGTCGTCCACGTCGGCGATCCGTTTTACGTGCGGCAGCAGGATCAGACCAACGCCACGCGTGTTTCGCTTGGCGGCGGGCCGATGCGCGGCAACAACTATCTGATCGACGGCGTCCCGGTCACGGACCTTCGCAATCGCACGACGTTCTTCCCGAACATCGAAGCGGTCGCCGAAGTGAAAATTCAGGTCAACACCTACGACTCCGAAATGGGACGCACTGGGGGGCGGCGCCTTCAACACCACGCTGAAGTCTGGAGCCAACGCCTGGCATTTCGAAGCGCACACGCAGAATCGTCCGTGGCAGTGGAAGTCGCGCACCTTCTTCCAGACGGCGCCGGACGGCTCGCCCTACAAGCGCGACACGTTTGAATACTGGCTGTTCGGCGCATCCGGCGGCGGCCCGATCATCAAGGATAAGACGTTTTTCTGGGCAACCACGGAAGGCTACAAGACAGGAACCCCATGGACCCTGAAGATGCAGGTGCCGACAGCGCTGGAAAAACAGGGCAACTTCTCACAGACGAGAACGTCCACCGGCGCGCCGGTCACGATTTACGACCCGTTGACCACGCGTCCGAATCCGAACGGCACGGGTTTCATCCGCGATCCCTTTCCGAACAACATCATTCCGGCGAACCGCATCAATCCTGTCGGGCGTGCGCTGATGCAGTTCTATCCGGATCCCAAGAGCACTCCCTCGAATGCGGCCGGCGCCGACAACTTTGTCAACACCGACATCCTGCACGACATCGCCAACCAGTTCACAGTGAAGATCGATCACGCAGTCGGCTCGCGCCAGCAGTTGAACGGATCGCTCTCGTGGTACGACAGCAAAGAGCCGTTCCAGCTTCACTTCCGCGGCACGCCGGGCGAGATTGCAGACGTGAACAACATCAAGCTGTTCCGCACCGTGTGGTCTCCGGTCTTCAACTACACCTTGACGCTGAATCCCACTACCGTCGTCACCGCTCGATACGGCTCCAACTCCTTCATCGACGATTGCATCCCGATCGAAGACGAGTACGACCTAGTGTAGTGTCCAAGAATTAACTGGACAGTCCTTTCTGT
>JAHFTY010000232.1 GCA_023265365.1 Acidobacteriota bacterium | reverse complement strand
CCGGCGTCCGTTGAACGACGAAGATATGGAAGGGCTGATGACCTTCTACCAGCAGGGACGGGAAGACGGAGATTTCGAGTCCGGCATCCGGACGGCGCTCCAGGTCATCCTCACCAGCCCGGATTTTCTGTTCAAACTGGAACCGGCGCCCGCCGGCGTGAAACCGGGCCAGGACTATCGCATCGGCGAGCTGGCGCTGGCGTCCCGCCTGTCCTATTTCCTCTGGGGAACGCCGCCGGACGACGAGTTGATCAAGACCGCCAGGCTTGGAACGCTGAAGACCCCGTTGGTACTTGAGAAGCAGGTCCGGCGGTTGCTCGCCGATTCGCGGTCCTCCTGGTTGTCCACGAAGTTCGCCGGCCAGTGGCTGAACCTGCCGGATCTGCTGAGTTTCCGTCCCGATCCGTTTTACTACCCTCAGTACGATCAGAGTCTCGCGCTGTCCCTGCTCCGCGAAGTGCAGTTGTTCTTCGACAGCATCGTTCGCGAAGACCGGAACCTCCTGGATCTGCTGACCGCCAACCACACCTTCGTCGACGAGCGCCTCGCGCTGCATTACGGAATTCCCGTCGTGCGGGGCGACCGGTTCCGGCGCGTCGAACTTGCCGAGGACTACCGCCGCGGCTTGTTGGGCAAAGGCGCCATCCTGGCGATGACGTCCGTGGCGGACCGCACGTCGCCCGTGCAGCGCGGCAAGTGGGTGATGACCGTCCTGCTGGGCACACCGCCGCCTCCGCCGCCGCCCGCCGTTCCTCAGCTCGATCAGACGCCCGCCGTCAGTTCAGGCAAGCTGCTGACCGTCCGCGAACGGATGGAGACGCACCGTGCGAATCCAAACTGCTCGTCGTGTCACCGGATGATCGATCCGATCGGACTGGCGCTCGAGAACTTCGACGTGACGGGACAGTGGCGAACCTGGGACAAGACCTACGCGATCAACCAGGACGGCGTCCGCATCCACACCGCGGGCGTTCCCGTCGACGCGACCACCACGCTGTATGACGGAACGCCGCTGAATGGTCCCGCCAGCCTTCGCGAGGGCATTCTCAAGTACTCGGATGCGTTCATTTCGACGCTGACGGAAAAGCTGATGGCGTTCGCCATCGGCCGGAGAGTGGAGTATTTCGACATGCCGGCGGTCCGCGCAATCATGCGGGACGCGGCGAAAAACAATAATCGTTTCTCGGCGCTGGTCCTTGGAATCGCCAGGAGCCGCGCGTTTCAAATGAGCCGGGCACAGGCGGAAGCCACCGCCGCCAGGTAATGGAGAGGGACCAATGTTCATCACGAAAAGACATATCCCACGCCGCACCATCCTGAAGGGCATCGGCGCATCCGTGGCGCTTCCGCTTCTGGAATCGATGCTGCCGGCGATGGCGGCCGCGCCCAATCCCAAACTGCGGCTGGTCTGTCTCGAGATGGTTCACGGGGCCGCGGGCTGCACAAGATTCGGCGAACAGAAAAACATGTGGTCGCCGGCCGCCGCGGGCCGCGACTTCGATCTGACGCCGAGCAGTCTCCTGCCCCTGGCGCCGTTCAAGGATGACCTCACCATTGTCAGCAACACGGACATGCATCCGGCCGAAGCCTGGGAGCCCCACGAACTCGGCGGCGACCATTTCCGGTCGAGCGCGGTTTTCCTGACGCAGACCCACCCGAAACACACGCAAAGCTCGGACGTGCGGGCCGGCGTCTCCTTCGACCAGATGGTCGCGCACCGATTCGGACAGGACACGCCGCTGCCGTCGATCCAGTTGGCGATTGAGAGCGTCGATCAGGCGGGTGGGTGTATGTACGGCTACTCCTGCGTCTACACGGACACCATGAGTTGGGAAACGCCGGCGAAACCGCTGCCGATGGTCCGGGATCCGCGAATGGTGTTCGATCAACTGTTCGGCGTCGGGGGCTCCAGGGAAGAACGGGCACACCGCCGCAAAACGGATCGAAGCATCCTGGACTGGATCACGCACCGCGTCGCATCGCTGAAAACCAACCTCGGGCCCGCCGATCGGCAGCGGCTCGACGAGTACTTCGACAACGTTCGCGAAATCGAACGGCGCATCACACGCGTCGAACAGCAGAATGCCACCGGCGAAGCGCGCCAGTTGCCGGCCGCGCCGATCGGCGTTCCGGACAACTGGGAAGAACACGTCAAGCTGATGTTCGATCTGCAGTTGCTGGCCTTTGTGGGAAACACGACCCGGGTTTCCTCGTTCAAGATGAGCCGCGACGTGAACGGCCGCGTTTTTCCGCCGACGGGCGTCAACACCGGCTTCCACAACGCATCGCACCACAACGAAAACGAACAGCGCATCGGACAGTTTGCGGCGATCAACAAGTACCACGTCAGCGTGGTGGCCTACTTCATCGATAAATTGAAGAAGACGCAGGAAGGCGACGGCACGCTGCTGGATCAAACGCTGGTGCTGTACGGATCGCCGATGGGCAATTCGAACCTGCACAATCACAAACGCGTACCGCTGTTCCTGGTGGGCCGCGCCGGAGGCGCGCTGAAGGGCGGGCTGCACTTCAAAGCGCCGGATGGAACCCCGTCCGCGAACATGTTCCTCACCCTGCTTCACCGGATCGGCCTCGACGATCTTGAATCCTTTGGCGACAGCACCGGGGAGATTGAAATATGACTCGAAAGATTTTCACCGTACTCTGCGCGGCACTTGCCGCCGCTTTGTTCACGACCCTGATGCTTTCCGGAACCGCTTCCGACACACGCGTCGCCGACGCCGCCATGCAGCGGGACCTGAGCGTGGTGCGCTCCCTGCTGAAACAGGCGGCGGACGTCAATACCTCGCAGGGCGATGGCATGACTGCGCTGCACTGGGCCGCATTGAACGGCGACCTGGAGATTGCGGAAATCCTGATTCAGGCCGGCGCCAACGTGAAGGCGACCACCCGGCTGGGCGGCTATACTCCCCTCTTCATGGCCGCGAAATCCGGCTTTCCGGACCTGGTCCGTGTGCTTGTGACGGCCGGAGCGAATCCGAAATCACCCGCACTCGACGGAATCACACCACTCATGATGGCGGCCAGTTCCAACAGTGCGGAGGCCGTGAAAGTCCTGATCGAAGCCGGAGCCGACGTGAACGCCGCGGAGACCGAACGGGGTCAGACGGCACTCGCCTACGCCGCGGCATTCAACCAGCCCGACGCCATCAACGTCCTTCTGCAGCGCGGCGCAGACCTCAACCGCAAAAGCAAGCCGATGAAGCCCGCAGTCCGTCCCAACCAGCGTCCCCAGGGACAGCAACAACAGGGACAACAGCAGGGACAGCAGCAGCAGGGTCAACAACAGGCGCCACCTCCAAGGCAGGGTCAGCAACAGCAACAGGGACAACAAGGACAACAACAGGGACAGGGGCAGAATGACGCCACGCGCGGCGGCGGCAATCCGCGAGGCGAACTGACGCCGCTGATGTATGCCGCGCGCCAGGGGAACTTCAAGGCGGTCAAGGCACTGGTGGACGCGGGAGCCCGCTTGAACGAAGTCAGCGCGGACCACAGCACGGCCCTTCTTCTGGCAACGATCAACGGCAGTTTCGACGTCGCCAGATTCCTGGTGGAGCGCGGCGCGGACGTCACGATCGCCAGCATGGACAGAGCGACGCCGTTGTTCGCCGTCGTGAACACGCAGTGGGCCCCGAAAAGCGACACGCCGCAGCCCACCACAAAATACGAACAGACGCACTACCTGGATCTGATGAAGCTCATGCTCGACAGGGGCGCCAACCCCAACGCCAGACTCTCGAAAGACCTCTGGTACACCCAGAACAAGGAAGCCACCAACTCCGCCGGCACGACGCCATTCTGGAAATGCGCCGCCGTGGCGGATATCGACGGCATGCGCCTGCTCATCTCGCGCGGCGCCGATCCTGGAATTCCCAACGTGGACGGCATCACGCCGCTGCTTGTCGCTGCCGGCGCAGGCTTTCACGGCAACAACGAGCTGACCACGCCCTATGGACGGCTGGCGGCCGCGCAGTACCTGGTGGAGGATCTTCACGCCGACGTGAATGCCGCGGACACGGCCGAAGGCGCTCCACGAAACGACACGATGAACACCGCCCGGGCGGCCGGCGGATTCACCGCACTCCATAATGCCGCCTCGCGCGGCGATAACGCGATGATCCTTTACCTGGTCTCGAAGGGCGCGAAGGTTGACGCGGTTTCCAGAAACGGCACCACGGTCGCGGACATGGCCAATGGCCCCCGCCAGCGCATACAGCCGTACCAGACCACTGTGGCGCTGCTGGAAATGCTGGGTTCCGCCAACAGTCACAAGTGCGTCTCCTGTTGAGGAACGGGGCGGGGCAGTTCGTTTAACTAAATCAATTTCGTGAACAACACCACTCGTCGATGAGGCCCCCAGAAAGATTTGGTTGGAGTCGCAGGACGAGGATTTTTCCCCGCCTTGGCCAAGGCGGGGTGCCGCGAAGCGGCGGGGCGGTTCGTTTAACTAAATCAATTTCGTGAACAACACCACCCCGGCGCTTCGCGCTACCCCTCCTCGTCGAGGAGGGGAAAGAGGGGAAAACGCCTTCCTGTAGTTTTCCCCCTCAGCGAGATATACTCACCCCACCCAAAAACCAGGAGAAAAAAACATGAGCGGTAAGCGAGGAATCTACTTCGCCGTAATCTCTCTGATTTTGATTACGGCTGTTCCCGCGCGATCCCAGGTAGCGCGGGGCACGATCGTTGGAACGGCGTCCGACTCGAGTGGCGCCGTCATTCCGGGTGTAGCGGTGACGGTCACGCACGTCGGGACAAACCAGAGCCGCCAGGCGGTCACGAATGAGCAGGGCAACTACGAGGCAGCTCTGCTTCCCATCGGCGGATACAAGGTGATCGCCGAGCTTCCCGGCTTCAAGACGGAAGTCCGGCAGAATGTCGCGTTAAGCGTGGGAGACCGTCTGCGAGTCGACTTTCGGCTGGTCGTCGGCGAGGTCGCGGAGACTGTCGAGGTTTCGGCGGAGGCTCCGCTGGTGAAGACCGAAGACGCCACGATGTCGGCCGTCATGGACCAGCGCAAGATTGTGGATCTGCCGCTGAACGGCAGAGACTTCACCCAGCTCGCCTATCTGATTCCCGGCGCCTTCGTCCCTCGAGAAAACTCCCACCTTGGGAACCGCGGCGGCTTTACCGTCGCCGGCGTGACCGAGCGCTCGAATCAGGTTCTTCTCGATGGCGTGAACAATCAGGGAGCCGGCACGCATGAGCTGTCCACGCCGCTGATTGTCGATGCGATTGCCGAATTCCGCATGCAGACCAACACCTACGGCGCGCAGTACGGCACGTTCGCGGGAGGCCAGGTGGATGCGGTGTCCAAGAGCGGCACCAACGATTTTCACGGAAACGCGTTTTTCTTCCACCGCAACGACAACCTCGACGCAAGGAACTTCTTCGATCCGTATCCGGTGAAGAACCTGCCCGAGTTTCGAAGACATCAATATGGCGCGACGATTGGCGGCCCGGTCATCAAGAACAAAGCGTTCTTCTTCTACGCCTATCAGGGTCAGCGCCAGCAACAGAACCTGACCGCGACCGGCACCCTTCCCCGCCCCGAGTTCTGGCGCGGCGACTTCTCGGCTCTGCTGTCCGGCAGCCGCCCCATCCAGTTGAAAGATCCGGCAAACGGCCAGAACTTTCCGGGAAACATTATTCCGGCGAGCCGTCTGAATTGGCGTTCGTTGAAGTTTCACGAGTTTGTGCCGGATCCCAACTTGCCCAGCACGACGCAGAACGCGCTCAATTCCTCGATCGACAACCACGACTATCGCAACCAGCACGCCGTCAAACTCGATCACCAGATCTCATCGAACCAGAACGTCGGCGTGAGCGTGAACATCTTCAAAGCGAACTTCGTGGAATGGATCTACGCGGGCCGGCCCTTCCTCGCCGATCACCGGAGCGTCGCCTCCAAGCAGACCGCGTATCACATTGCGGTTTCCTATACGTGGGTCGTGAGCAACCGGATCGTGAACGACTTCAGGGGCGGCATGAACCGTCTGAAGCGCTACCGCTATCCGATCAAGTTTGCCGACCGGTGGTTCAACAATGAAATCCAGGTCTACGGGACGATCGCCGACCGCTTCCCCTTCTCGCGCGGCATTCCCAACGTCACGTTCTCCGGGTACGAGGGAATCGGCTCGCCGGCCCCCGAATCCAACCGGAATCAGGCGTGGACGATGAACGACACCATCTCGATCAATCTCGGCAACCACAATGTGAAGACCGGGTTCCTTTACTACCGCAAAGGCCAGAACACCTACTTCGGTTCGAACCATCGCGGCAATTTCAGTTTCAGCGGCGTTTTCAGCGGCGATTCGTTCGCGGATTTCCTGCTGGGATACCCGGTCACCACAGGGCGGAACATCCCCGGTTTGAGCGACTGCTACATCGTCGACCATGGGAACGATCCGTGCGGCCTGGATTTCCATCCGTGGATCTCCAGCTACGACGGCTTCGTTCAGGACGACTGGAAGTTCTCGCCGAGACTCACGCTCAATCTGGGACTGCGCTACGAATACAACCTGCCGCTGATCGAAAAGTACGGGCGCATGAAGACCTATGACCTCCGGACCAACGATGTCCGGCCCGGCCTGAAAAACTCGCCGTTACATCCGGCGGACCGGAACAACCTTGCGCCGCGCGTGGGACTTGCGTATCGACTGACCGCGGACGGCAAGACCGTGTTGCGTATGGGAGGAGGCGTGTTCTACGGCGTGGACGACATCTGCAATTGCAATTTGTACACGAACAATCCGCCGAACTTCTTCAACCAGACGTTCAACTCGACGCCCACCAGCATCGCGATGACGATGGACAATCCCTATCCGGTGCCTCCCGAGGAAGTGTTCAAGACTCGCGCCGGGCTTTCGATCGCGGGATTGGATCCGGATTTCAGGGATGACTACTACCAGAACTGGAACCTGAGCGTTCAGCGGGAACTCCCCGGATTGATGGTGGTGGAGGCGACGTACGAAGGCAAAGTGGGTCACGGATTGACCCGGGCCGTCAACATCAACCAGGCTCGTCC
>JAHFTY010000231.1 GCA_023265365.1 Acidobacteriota bacterium | reverse complement strand
CACCTGGCAAAGACGCCCCATTCCTTTCAACCCCCCGACCGGCAGCGTGCGAAGCGGAAAGCCTTCCTTCGGCACAATTCGCGTTTCGATCCCCTTGTCCGCCCCGACAAACAGGATTTCCGATCCCGGATGCCGCCGCCGAATCTCACGAGCCACTGCAATCCCTGGAAAGAGATGTCCGCCGGTCCCGCCGCCAGCTATGATTGCCTTCATAAATCCCAACTCAGGGGAATTCCGGTGTCCGTGGTGCCTGACACCGAATTGTCCCCGTCAACTGGACTGTTGCGACACATTCAGCAGAATGCCGACGGCCGCGAGCATCACCACGAACGAACTGCCTCCGTAGCTCAGAAAAGGCAACGTGATTCCCTTGTTCGGCAGAAGCCCCAGCACCACGCTCATATTGATGAAGGCCTGCACGGCGACCATCATCGTGACCCCCAGGGCCAGATAGAAACCAAAACGGTCCTGGGCGCGCAAAGCCGTCCGGACCCCGCGCCAGAGAAAGACTCCAAAGAGCAGCAAAACAATCGAGGTGCCGATCAGCCCGATCTCCTCCCCCAGAACCGCGAAGATGAAATCCGTGTGGGCCTCCGGCAAATAGAAAAGCTTCTGCTTGCCTTCCATGAAACCCAGTCCCAGCAGGCCGCCACTGCCCACGGCGAGTTTGGCCTGAATACCCTGAAATCCCCTGCCCAACGGATCGCCTTCCGGATCCAGGAAAGCGCGGATGCGGTCCCACCGGTAAGGCACACGGTAGACGAAGAAATAAAACGCGGGCACCGTCATCATTGCGGAAAACGCGTACCACCGGAGATCGAGCCCGGCGGCGAACAACAGGATCGCGGTGACAATCAGGAGCGACAGCGACGTGCCCAGATCCGGCTGGACATAGATCAGCGCGCAGAGTACAGCCAGCACCGAGCCTATTGGAATAAGCGTGAGTTGGATGTTGTTGACGTCGTGCTGACGCTTCTCCAGGAAGTACGCCAGAAAGAAAATGAGCGCGAGCTTTCCCATCTCCGACGGTTGCAGTGAAAAAGCGGGCAGCACAATCCAGCGGTGGGTGCCCTTCTGCGCCGGAAGAAAGAAGACCAGGACCAGCAGGGCCACAACGACGGCGAGGACCGTGAACACGGCGCCGGGATGCCGGTACACGCGATAGTCGACCTTCATGACGACGAACATCGCCGCCAGGCCGAGCGTCGCCGCCAGAAGCTGCTTGAACGCGAAGTAGTTCGGGTCGCCGAATTTCTGGCTCGCCACGACGGCGGACGAGCTGAATACCATCGCGACGCCCAGCGCCACCAGCGTCAGCGTCACGAAAAACAGTATTCGATCCGGTCGCAGTTTCTTAGCCATGACGCTCCGAAATCCTCTTCACTTCGGCCTTGAACACCCGTCCCCGGTGTTCGTAGTTGTCGAACATGTCGAAACTGGCGCACGCCGGAGACAGCAGAACCACGTCCCCGGCCGCGCTGCGTTCCAGGCCTTCTTCCACCGCTTCCCGCATTGTCGCGACGAAAGTCTTCGGAAAGCCCGTCCCGATGGCGCTGGAGATCTTTTGCGCGGCCGCCCCAATCAGCAGAACGTGTTTGACGCGGCCTTTCATGGCGTCGACGAGTGGAGCATAGGACGCTCCTTTGTCCTTTCCTCCCATAATGAGGATGATGGCGCGATCGAAGGCCTCGATGGCCTTGATGGCCGAATCGACGTTCGTCGCCTTGGAGTCGTTGTACAAATCCACGCCGCGGATGCTGCCGCACAGCTCGATCCGATGCTCCACACCCCTGAACCGGCGGACGGTTTCCGCGATGCCGGACGGTTCGACGCCGTAACAACTGGCGACCGTCATCGCGGCGAGCACGTTTTCGATGTTGTGTGCCCCGGGCACCCGGACTTCATCGACGCCCATCACCCGGATCCCGTTCAGGACGATGTCGTTTCCCGATCGATAGGCGCCTCTTTCAACGACGGACTTCTGACTGAACAGCAGCTGCCGCGATGAGACCGGCACCGGAGGCGGAAAGACTTTGGCGTCATCGCGATTCAGCACCGAGGTGTCGTCCGGCCCCTGATTTTCAAAGAGTCTGAACTTCGAGGCGCAGTAGGCTTCGAAGCTGGCGTAACGATCGAGATGGTCCGGCGTGATGTTCATCAGGACGCCGACGTCCGGGCGAAACGTGCGGATTCCGTCGAGTTGAAAACTGCTCACCTCGACAACGTTGATGGTCTCGGGCGTCGAACCCGCCACCAGACCCGTCATTGCCACACCGATGTTGCCGCCAACCTGCACATCCCTCCCTGCCGCTTTCAAGATTTCACCCGTCAACGTCGTGGTTGTCGTTTTTCCATTCGATCCCGTAATCGCGACGATCTTCCCTTTCAAGTACCGGAACGCCAACTCGACTTCCGCAATGATCGGCACCCGGCTCGCGCGCGCCGCGGCCAGAGGCTCGATGTCGAGCGGAACGCCGGGACTGACGACAATCTCCTCCGCATCCAGAAACATCAGCCGCGTGTGGTGTCCCGTCTCGTAGGGGATGCCGGCCGCGTCCAGTTCGGCCGCCGCCTCCTTCGGACTTCCGGCATCCGTCACGAACACGGAAAACCCGCGCGACTGAAGCAGCTTCGCGGCTGCCACTCCGCTCCGTGCCATTCCAACCACCAGCACCATCGACTCACCTCGAGGCCGCCTACCTCAGTTTCAGAGTTGAAAGGCTGAACAGCGCGAAGATCAGGGCCGCAATCCAGAACCGGATGATGATCTTCGACTCCTTCCACCCCTTCAGCTCAAAGTGATGATGCAGGGGCGACATCAGGAAGACGCGCTTGCCGCGGGTCTTGAAGGACACCACCTGAATCATCACCGACAACGCTTCGATGACGAACACGCCGCCGATGAAAACCAGCAGCAGTTCCTGTTTGATGATGACCGCGACCGTGCCGATGGCGCCGCCAAGGGCAAGCGATCCAACGTCGCCCATGAATACCTCGGCCGGATGCGCGTTGTACCAGAGAAAACCGAGGCTCGCGCCCACCATGGATCCGCAGAACACGGTGACTTCCCCGACGCTCCGGATGTACTGCACGTCAAGGTAGTCCGCCAGGATCGCGTTACCGGTGACATACGTCAGCGCGGTCAGGGCGGCGGACGCGATCAGGACGCAACCGATGGCGAGACCGTCGAGACCGTCCGTCAGATTCACCGCGTTCGAACATCCCACCAGGACCCATCCGACGAAAAAAAGAAAGGGGAGGTATCCGAGAAAGAACAGCGGCGTCGAAAACATCCGGTCGATGAGAAGGTCCGGCGCCAGCGCTTTGAAGAAGGGCACGGTCAAGCGCGTCGAGTACAGATGCAGGTTCATCATGTAGAGCAGCATGATGCTGATCAGGATGGAGATCAGGAGCTGAAATCCAATCTTCTCCCGCGCCGTCAATCCGAGGTTCCGCTTCCGCCGAACCTTCAGGTAGTCGTCGGCGAAACCGACGGCGCCGAACGCGAGTGTGGAGAGAACCGCGATCCACATGAACGGGTTGCGAAGGTCGGTCCACAGGAGCGTCGGAATGATGATGGCGAGAACGATCAGCACACCTCCCATCGTCGGCGTGCCCGCCTTCGCCTTGTGCGTCTGGGGGCCTTCCTCACGAATATGCTGGCCGATTTGAAAGTCGCGCAGTCGAGCGATCAGCCACGGTCCCAGCGTGAGGCTCAGGATCAGCGCGGTCATGCTGGCGAACGCCGTTCGAAACGTCAGGTATCGGAACACGTTCAATACCCGCAGCGGGGAGAAGTAGTGGTTCAGCGGATAGAGGAATTCGAAGAGGATGTGAAAAAGCATTACGGCTCCATGCTCGAAAACGCGGCGCGCAAAGTGTTCAGCGCCTGTTCGAGCCTGACTCCCCGGGATCCCTTCAACAGCACGACGTCGCCCTTCTTTAAGGTCCGCGCCAGAAAGTCGCCCGCATCGATGGCGTCGCGCAGGAATCGCAGGCGCGCCAGGTCGATGCCGGCCTCGCGGGCGCCGTCGATGAAATCCCGGCCCATCCCCTGAACGCCGATGATCAGAGAAGCGCCGGACTTGGCGGCCTCCCGTCCGCACGCGCGATGCAGTTCCGGCCCCTCCTTTCCCAGTTCGAGCATCTCGCCGGCAACGATGATCTTTCGCTCAAAGCCCTGGAGCTTTCCCATGAATCGGATCATCTCGCTGAGCGCTTTCGGATTCGAGTTGTAAGAATCGTCGATCACGGCAAAGCCTTCCCGGAACTTCACGACGACGCCGCGCATCTTCTCCGGCTTCATTTCCGCGATGGCTTCCTTCGCGAGCTCCCACGGAACTTCGTTCGTCACGCCGACCGCGATCGCCGCCAACGCGTTGGCCACGTTGTGCTGTCCGAGGAGCGGGAGGACGAAATTCATGTCGCGCCTTCCGTGGTGCACCGTGAATGCGGATCCGTCCAACCCAAGGTCCTGCACCTTCTGCACTTTGAACGACGCGATCGACTTCATTCCGTAAGTCACGATCTTTCCGGTGGACTTGCGCGCCATGCCGCGGACGCGCGAGTCGTCGTTATTGAGAAATGCGGTCACGTTCGGTTCGTGCAGTCCGACGATCAGTTCCGCTTTCGCTTCCGCGATCTCGTCGACCGATTTAAAAAACTCGAGATGGACCGGATTCACGTTGGTCACGACCGCCTGGTTCGGCTCGGCAATGGACGCAAGTTTCCGGATCTCGCCTTTCGCGGACATTCCCATTTCGAGCACGCCGATATTCTGGTAACGCTCGACCCGCAGCAGGCAAAGCGGCAGTCCGTACTCGTTGTTGAGGTTGCCTACAGACCGCAACACGGTGTACTTCTTGCTCAGCACAGCGGCGATCATCTCCTTGGTTGTCGTCTTGCCGGCGCTCCCGGTGACGCCGACGATCGGCATCCCCCAGCGTCTGCGGACATTCCGCGCCAGTGCCTGCAGCGCGTCGACGACCGATCGCACGCGGATGACCGGCGATCCGCTGCCTGTCCAGTCCGCATCGACCACGGCGGCCGCCGCCTTCTTCACGTTCAGAGCCTGGGGGACAAAGGCGTGCCCGTCGAATCTCGGGCCCCGGATCGCAAAGAAGAGCTCGCCGGGATTGATGGTGCGGGAATCGATCGAGTAGCCGCGCACTTTGGCCGAACCGGCGCCCCCGTCGAGTTTTCCGTTCACTGCCTCAGTTATTTCGTCCAGCGTTAAGTTCATCGAGTATTTCGCGTGCTACCGTTTTGTCATCGAATGGGAACGTTTCAGTCCCGATGATCTGATAGGTTTCGTGACCCTTGCCTGCAATGACGACCGTATCCCCCGGTTTCGCCAATTCGAGCGCCGTTCGGATCGCCTGTCTCCGCTCGGGAACCACCTTGTAGTCCGAGGGCTTCAGGCCGCGGACGATGTCGTCGATGATGGCGAGGGGATCCTCGCTTCTTGGGTTGTCTGAAGTGACAATCACGCGATCTGCGCCACGGATTGCAACTTCGCCCATCATGGGGCGCTTGGTGCGGTCACGATCTCCGCCACACCCGAAAACAACGATGAGTTGGCCGGGGGTAATCTGCCGGGCGGATCCTAAGACGTTTTGGAGGGCGTCATCCGTATGGGCATAGTCGACAATGACTCGGAAGTCCTGCCCGGCATAGACCGGTTCGAAACGGCCCGGCACGTTGGGAATGGACTCGAGGCCATGGCGAATCGCGGACGCCGGGATACCGAGGCCTGCGGCAACACCGATTGCGGCGCCCGTATTATAAAGATTGGGAATACCCATCAGCCGCGAACTCACGCCAATCTCACCCAGAGGCGTCATGAATGCCGCTTCTGTTCCTTCCCACCCAAACCGGTAACGGACCGGATAGATGTCGGCAGCAGTTTTCATGCCATACGAGATCACACGATCGGGAGCGATCGCACGCAACTCCGCGTAATTCGAATCGTCGGCATTCAAGACCATGACGCGGGGAACCCCGCCTCCCATCCCCGTAAACAGCTTCTTCTTCGACAGAAAATACGACCGCATGTCCCCGTGGAAATCCAGGTGATCGCGGCTGAGATTCGTAAATACGCCAACCTCGAAATGAAGAGCGGCCACCCGCCTCAATTCGATGGCGTGCGACGACACCTCCATCACGGAGTATTTCCATCCTGCATCGGCAACCCGCCGGAACAGATTCTCCAGATCCGGCGCTTCAGGCGTCGTGCGCTCCGCTTCAAAAGCGAAGCCGGGCCCGCGGTATTCGATCGTGCCGAACAGGGCTGCCGGATGTCCGGCCGCTCGAAGGATCGACTCGATCAGATAGGTCGTCGTCGTTTTGCCGTTCGTACCGGTAACGCCGACGAGATGGATCGACATCGTCGGATGCCCGTAGAAGTTCGCTGCCACCGTGGCCAACGCCTCGCGGTCGCTGGCGACCTCCACCCAGGCGGCTTCAGCCTCCTGAACGGGCAGAGCCGAAAGGACCGCAACGGCTCCATTCTTTACCGCGACGGGAACAAAACGGTTCCCGTCGACACGAGTCCCCCGGATCGCCACAAACACGAATCCTGGAGCGACATGTCGCGAGTCGTACGCGATGCCGAGAACTTCGGTGTCCAGATTCCCGGCCGTCGATCGGACGCTGCACCCCGCTAAAAGCGACTTTAGATTCATTGCGAATTCGGTGTCAGTGCTGCCTGACACCATCCTATCGCCTGGACGTAAACCGGACCTGCACGCGAGTCCCCGTCCGCGCGCCCGATCCGGCGGGCGGAAACTGCTGGACCGCGGCCCCCGAACCCGACGAGCGAAGCCGCAGTCCAAGCCGCAAACACTCTTCCGTAGCCTGCCTGAGCGACTTGCCGTAAAAATCGGGAACCGCGACCTCGCCCAGTTCCAGAGGCAACGCGGACGCCGGCGCACGGAATGACGCGTCGACGACTTTCCACTCCGCCGGGACGGCTGCGGGCGCAGCCGGTTGAGATCGTTTCGCAGGCTCGGGCTTCTTCTCTTCCTTTAACGTGTATTTCGGAGAGTAAAGAGGGATGTCCGGAGGAATGGACATG
>JAHFTY010000230.1 GCA_023265365.1 Acidobacteriota bacterium | reverse complement strand
ACGCTTCGCGCCACCCCTCCTCAAGGCTTTGTCGCAGGACGAAAAAATTACCCTGCCATGGCCAAGGCGGGGTGCCGCGAAGCGGCGGGGCGGTTCGTTCAACAAAGTCGATTTCCTGAACAACACCACCCCGGCGCTTCGCGCCACCCCTGCTCGCTGAGGAGGGGAAAACGTATGATTTCATATCCATCTCCTAGAAAGGCGCAATCTTGGTAAAGAGCCAGTGCAGCCAGCCCGGGTTGTTGGCGCTGGAAACGATGCCTTTGCCGTCGAATTCAACCTCCATATGGGCCAGGGCCGTCGACAGGACGATATTGCCGGGCGTGACGTCCCGCTGCCGGACGACGCCGCGGATCCGCAGCGACTGCCGTTCGCGATTGATGGTCACGTCTTTGGTTCCCTCCAGAACGAGGTCGCCATTCGGAAGCACTTCGACCACCCGCGCCGAAAGCCACGCCTGAAGCTGGCCGGTGCGCGAGGTCGTTCCGTTGCCGCCAAAACCCAGCGAGGACGACCCCTGAAGCAGTTTGGAGAAGTCCAGCGAAGTGTTCTTCTCGAGTCCAAGCAGGCCCGGCGCCGCCGCAGCAATGTTTCCGGACTTCGTCGTCGAGGTGTTGGCGGAGTTGGTGGCCGTCGCCGACTCCACGATCTGGATCGTCACGATGTCATTCGCGCGTTGCGCCTTCACATCGTGGAACAGGAACAAATTCGGATTCGTCGGAGAGAACAGGGACGCGCCATTCGGTGCGGTGCCCGGCGCGGCCTGACGCGCCCGGTTCAGGAACTCTTCCAGGGGTGAGGGTGGCGGCGCCTTTTTTTTCTTTTTGTCCGCGGCTTCCCCCGACAGGGCCGTCCCGGCAAACCACATGAGAAACAGACAGGTCAGGAATCGTTTCATGACTACCTCTGAATCGCTTCGAGCGTTCTCAGTCCGATCACGCGGGCGGTCGTGGATCCGCCGCCGGTGAGGTGCTGCACGGAAATGGTGTCTCCCAGCCGGCCTGCGGCCATCGCACGCATCGTGGCGGCCACGGTGACGTTGCCGGCGGTTGCCTTGACCGTGACGGATTCGCCCTTCCTCACGTACAGCGGCATGTAAAGAAGATCTGTTTTCAGAACCTGTCCGGGCTCCAGGTCCCGCTTCGCGAGCATCCCCTGGAGACTCTCCAGGGATTCAGGCGCCTGGCCGGCGCTGTCCAGCATGGCGGGCTTCCACTCCACGTCGCCGGCTCGCAGTTCCGTGTTCGCGGCGACGTGATGCCTGATGACGGGCTGAACGGTTTCGATACGGACGACGGACCGTGCGAAGACGGTGCGGGACAAAGAGCCGCTGCGCACATCGATTCGGACAAACACCGGTTGATTGGGATCGAACCGGGCCGGAAGCCCTGCGGACAGTGAAACGGTTCCGGTTCCGACCTGCACCACGGGCGTGTCGACGCTCGTCAATTCCACGTTGGCGTTGGGATACTGCCGCGAGAACGCTTCCAGCACGACCTGTTTGACCTGGTGCGGATCCAGTGTTTCGGATCGACGGCGAACCAGGATCGACTCCGGGAACTCCAGGTCGTCGGCACGCAGTCCGGCGGCTTGAATCTTCGCGACGATTTCGAATCGCTGGATTCTCCGGGCCAGGCCCGGATTCGGCGCGTAGCCGAGACTCACCGCGGAACGCGTGTCCGAAGCAGGGAGTGGAACAACGGCGCCGACGGTCAACGTATCCGCGTCGAGGGTCACTTCCAGTGGCGCATTGAGACAGCAACTCAGTAGAAGAAGAGCGAGTGTCACGGCCTACCTCACGAGATTGTTGATCTGCGAAAGCATGTCGTCCGCAACCCGCACGGCCCGCGAATTCACTTCGTACGCGCGCTGGGCAATGATCATGTTGACCATTTCCTCGACGACGTTGACGTTCGACTGTTCGAGGAATCCCTGGTTGATGCGGCCCAGGCCGCTTTCTCCGGGGTTGCCGGTGAGGGCATTTCCCGAAGCGGTCGTCGAGACAAGCAGGTTTCGTCCGATCGCGTTCAAGCCGGACGGATTCTGAAAGTTGGCAATCTGAATCGTGCCGACGGTCTGGGCGTTGGACTGCCCGGCCTGCGTCACGGAGACGGTGCCGTCACTGGCGATCACCACTTCCTGCGCGTCGGCGGGAATCGTGATCTGCGGCTCGACCGGATCGCCGTCCGCGGTGACCACCGAACCGTCCTTGTTGACGTGGAACGATCCATCGCGCGTGTAGGCCGTTTCTCCGCTGGGCATGCGCACCTGGAAGAAACCTTTGCCTTCGATGACCAGGTCGAGCGCATTTCCGGTCTGCCGGAAATCGCCCTGACGGAAAATGCGCGTGGTCGCGACCGGCCGCGTGCCGAGTCCGAGCTGCAATCCGACGGGATATTCGGTCGAGGTGGACGCCGCCGTTCCTGCGGGACGGATGCTCTGGTAAAGCAGGTCCTGGAATTCGGCGCGGACCTGTTTGAAACCGGTGGTATTGACGTTCGCGATGTTGTTCGCGATCGTGTCGATGTTGATCTGCTGGGCCTCCATGCCTGTAGCAGCGGTATAAAGAGCTCTTAACACTTTTGTCCTCCGTGACAATCTGGCGGTCCGGAAAACGGACCTAACCCAATCGACCCAACTCCTGGATCAACTTTGAATTCATATCGGTCATGAGTGTTTTGACGGTCCGCTGAACCGCTTCGAATTCGCGGTAGGCGGCCATCAAATGCACCATCTCGGTAACTGGGTTCACATTCGAGCGTTCGAGGAATCCGGATTTCACGCGAGGTTCCGGCACGACCTGGACCTCTTCGTCTCCGCCTTTGTACTCGAAACGGTAGAACCCTTCCTTCTGCAAGTTCGCCGGATTCGGAAAGTTGACGATCTTGAGTGTCGCCACTTCGTTTCCGTCAACGGTGACAAGGCCGCCGTCCTGGATCGCCATCGTGCCTTCCGTGGCGATGATGGGTGATCCGGACGTCGACAGCACTTTCGCGCCGTCCTTCGTCACCAGTTCTCCCTTCGCATTCAAAACGAAACCGCCGGCGCGCGTGTACCGGATTCCGGTCTGCGTCTGAAGGGTGAAAAACCCGTCTCCGTCGATCGCAACATCGAGTTCGTTTCCGGTGTTGATCAGATCGCCGGCCGAAAGATCGACCTGCGTTCCGACATCGAAGCCGGCTTCGCCCTGGAGCACGCGTCCGAAGTCGCGTTTGAAACCGGTGGTCTGCGAGTTCGCCAGGTTGTTGGCGACCACGTCCACGATCTTCATTCGCGCTTCGAGAGCCGAATATGCGTTGAAAAATCCGTCCATCTAAATACCGCCTCTCAGGGTGGTCATCGCTGGAGCCTGGCCAATCCGAGCAGCACATCCACGTCGGCTTCCGGCATCCCGCAGGCCCGCCCGATATCGGCCGCGGTGAAACCCTTGCGTCCCATGGCGACAACCTGGTTGCGCGTATCGAACGTGACCGGCCGGTCGTCCGCAATCGCCGCCGCTTTGACCGGCTCCGGCTTCGGAGCGAGCTTGCTGACGTGCTCCCTGGCCTGCTTCAGCAGACTGATGTGCGTGGACTCGGCGGAGTCCCAGTCCTTCTTCAAACTGTCCAACAGCCGGCTCGCGCCGCTGAACTTGCGATAGACGTAGAGCAGAACGGCCACGATGATGAAGCCGTAAAACGCGAGCGCCGTGTAAACGACGAGCGGATTAACCGTTGAGAGAGCGGATGGCATTGGTGATCTCCGTGATGCGTACACCGTAAAATCCGTCAACCGTGACGACCTCGCCGCGGGCGAGGCTCTTCCCATTGACGATGAGCTCCACCGGCTCATCGATGCCCGAGTTCAGTTCGATGACCGAACCGACTCCGAGTTTGACGATGTCTTCCAGAAGCATTTCGGTCTCGCCGAACCGGATCGAGACCGGAAGCTGGACGTCCATGAGAACTGCGAGATTCTGACTGCCCGCCGGTTCCCGTGTTTCGTTAGCTGTTATTTCCATGTTTTGCCTCTCTGATCTGTCTGAACTGGGCCAGGACCTGGAAGGTCTTCTTGTTCGATTCGCGCTTGTGCTGCGCGAACAACTTCGTTTTGCCGGCGACTTTCAGATGAACCGGCCACTCTTCGCGCTGATCGAGCACGAGGGTATCTCCCACCTGCAGGGAAAGGAGCGCGTCCATGGGAAACGCCGTCTCCGCAGACTCGATGCTCAGCGAAACGCTCGTGCTTCGAAGCTGCGTCAGGAGCGTTCCGTCGCTGATGATTTTTTTTCGGCTGTAAAACTCCTGGTCGAAGATGTGGATGATCGGTTCGAGCACGAGCATCGGAAGGGCCAGATGCATCTTCGCGACCGACTCGCGCATGCGAACCTGGAACTGGAAGTGGATGACCATTTCGTTCGGCGCCACCACCTGCACGAGGTGCGGGTGCGTTTCGGTGCTGGTCAGGCTGAAATCGATCGCGTAAACGGGCTTCCAGCTCTCCTTCAGGTTGTCCACGAGCAGGCGGAGAATCGTCTGAACGATGCTCTGCTCGATTTCCGTCATCGGCCGCACCTGGCGTATCGCGGCGCCCGCTCCGCCGAGAAGGCGGTCGATCATCGGAAAAACGATTTCCGGCTCAAGTTCGATGGCCGCCGAGCCGTCCAGCGGTTTCAGGGAAACCGCGCCGTAACACGTGGGATCTTTCGCCCGGCTCAGAAACTCGGCGTAGCTGATCTGCGACGTGTCTTCGAGCGTCACTTCGACCACCGTCCGCAGATACGCGGACACGGAAGACGAAAAGTTGCGGGCAAACCTGTCGTGAATGAAGTGCAGCGACCGCAGCTGGTTCTTCGAAATGCGATCCGGCCTCTTGAAGTTGTACGGAAGAACTTTCTTTTCCTTGTCTGCGACGAGTTTCATTTGGACAGTAACTCCATTGCCGCTTCAACGTTGGGGATCGCTTTTCGCAACTTGCCGCGCAGTCGCAGCGTTGCCTTCGAATGCAGCTGGGAGACGCGCGATTCGTTCACGCCAAGCAGGCCGCCGATCTCTTTCATGGTCAGCTCTTCGTAGTAGTACAGCGAGAGAACGAGCCGCTCCTTTTCGGGCAGCGCTTCGATCGCGCCGGCGAGCAGTTGCGTCAGTTCCGCCGCTTCAAAGCGGTGGTGCGGGTCGTTTGAGCCGTCGTCCGGGTAGTAGTTGATGAGCGTGTCATTGTCGTCCTGCTGGAACGAATCGTCGAAGGAACCGATGCTCAAGCCGTTGAGTTGATCCAGAAGCGCGTGAAAGTCCTCGAGGTTCTCGCCCAGGGCGCTCGACACTTCCTCGTCCGTGGCCGGCCGGCCGAGCTTTTGTTCGAGCTCGCCGTAGGCGCGTTCCAGGTCGCGCCCTCTGCGGCGCAGGGATCGTGGAGCCCAGTCGAGAGTCCGCAAACTGTCGATGATGGCGCCGCGGACGCGGAGCTCGGCGTAGGTCTTGAACTTCACGCCGCGATCCGGTTCGAACTTGTCGACGGCATCCAGCAGGCCGAGCACGCCGGCATTGACCAGATCGCCGATTTCGACACTGGCCGGCAGGCGTGTGGCCACGCGATGGGCCACGTGTTTGATCAGCGACAGATGTTCGACAATGAGTGCTTCCCGTTCTTGAGACGTCATAGGGACCTCGCCAAAACTGGAATCCTGGATGCGCCGACCGTTTCGGCCGGCAGAAGGTAGCGCGAAAGGTCTTCCGCGGATGGAAGCACCAGGTCTTCCGGAACGCGCTGTCCGTTGGTCAGGAAACTGATCGGCATTTCGTTTCGAAGGATGTCGCTGACGAAAGCGCCCTTCGGCTCGGTTTCATCGATCTTGGTGATCACGACCCGGCGCGGCGAAAAGCGGTGGAACTTCTTGACGATGTTCGTAATGTCCTCCGAGCGCGTGCTCGCCGCAATCACCAGGTGCACGCGCGCGCCGGCGGCTCCCGTGACTGTTTCGAGCTTGGCGAGCCTGGCGAAGTCCGAAGGACTGGAGCCGGGCGTGTCGATCAGGATGAGGTCGCGGTCGTCGAGAGTCTGAATGAGATCCTTCAGGGTTGCCGGATCCGCACACGCATATGTCGGGACGCCGAGAAGCTGCCCGTAACGCGCAAGCTGCTCGTGACCGCCGACGCGATACATGTCGGTGGAGATCAGGGCGACCCGTTTCTTGTGGCGGACTTTGGCGTGTCCGGCGAGTTTTGCGATCGTCGTGGTCTTGCCCGCGCCCGTCGGTCCGACGAACACGCTGACGGTTCGCGCTTTACCGACAAACTCGGCCGGCGCGTCAATGATCAGGAGGCCGGCCAGCGCTTTGCGGACCCGGTCCCGGAGTTCGGTCGGCGAGGGATCGCCCTTTGTCGAGGAGGACACCAGGTGATCGGCGATCTCGTGGTCCACGCCCTGCCCCACCAGCTCGGCAAACACTCCGCCGGTCTCGTGGCCGTGTCCCGGCATCGCCTTTCCGATCAGGCGCACCGAGCGTTTGAGTTCACCGATCTCGTCCAGGAGTTCCTCGATCCGCGTGTCGTTGTGCTGCAATCGCGGCGCAACCCGCGGCGTCTCTTCCTTCAGCTCGACGAAGGACTGCGTCTTGAGCGTGACCTTGTCCTCCACCACCGGCGGCTCGGGCTGTTTCGGCGCCGGCGCTTTTTCCGGAACGGAAGCGGTGACCTCCCAGTTCTGTCCTTTGACCAGACCGAAAGCGCGGCGGGTCATGATCGACTGCGTGCTGAGGATCACGGCCTCGTTGCCGAGTTCGCGCTTGATCTGGTCCAGCGCTTCCTGAATCGTTTTCGCTTTGTACGTCTTGGCGTTCATTGTCCAACTACTCCAAGGGAAACAATCTGAAGGTTAGGCGGAATGTCATTCGGTGAAATGACGGTGAGTTGCGGCATGAACCGCTCAATCAGTTTTCTGAAATGGAATCGCATGTTGCTGGCGCACAGCAGTGTCCACTGCGTCGCCATCGTCGTCTGGCAGGTCTGGGTCAGCGCCGAGACCAGCTGCTCGAACGTCTTTGCGTCGACGGCGAGGTACGTTCCGGAATCCGTGCGCGAGAGAGAGTCGATCAGGCGCTGCTCCCACTCGGGCGACAACGTCAGGACCGGAAGCTCGCCT
>JAHFTY010000229.1 GCA_023265365.1 Acidobacteriota bacterium | reverse complement strand
CTGATTGGAGGAGTCGCCGGAATCGCACTGGGTTGGGCGGGATTGCGGATCGTCACCAGAATTGTTCCCACCGTGGCGCCGCCTTCGGGCGCAGTGACGCTGGACTTTACGGTGATCGGCGTTGCGTTAGGCATGTCGTTCGTAACCGGCCTGGTTTTCGGGGGACTTCCGGCGCTCCAGATTTCGCGTCCGGATGTGATGGATGTTCTGCGTGAATCGTCCAGGAGCACGACGGCCTCCGGCGCGCGCCAACAACTGCGCGGCGCGTTCGTGGTCATCCAGGTGGCGCTCTCGCTTGTGCTTTTGATTGGCGCCGGCCTTTTAACGCACAGTTTGATGCGGCTCAATATGGTGCAGTCCGGATTCGATCCCTACGATCTGACGACGTTCCAGGTTCCGTTCTCCCGGACTCTTTATCGCGCAGGACAGACGCCGAATACTCCCACCGGCGGATTGCAGGTGGAGATAGCCTATCGGGAAGCAGATTCAAAGCAGCCACCTTTACGATCCTCCGCGCGAGATCGTCGGAGTTGCCGGCGACGTGCGGCAGGACCGTTATCAGGTAAGCCCGCCGATGCTGATGAGCATCTTTGGCGGCATTTCCGTGCTTCTCTCATTCGTGGGACTGTTCGGAATCATGGCGAACACGGTCAGCCAGCGCAGGAACGAAATCGGGATTCGCGTTGCATTGGGGGCGACGTCGAAAACGGTGCTCGCTTTGATTGGCCGGCAGGCACTCGTCCTCGTGGGGTTGGGCATGATCCTGGGCCTGGCCGCATCGCTCGCGCTGACGCAGGCGATTTCGCGCTTCCTCTGGGGCGTAACGCCGGCGGATCCGTTGACCTTTTTCCTGGTGCTCATGGCGATGGCCGCCGTTGCGCTGCTGGCGTGCCATCTTCCGGCGCGGCGAGCGCTGCGCATTGATCCGATTATTGCCCTGCGGGCCAAATGATCTGTCATCCGGAAACCTTCGAGGAAGGGCGCTACCCTGTAGAGTAGGCGGCTTAGCCGCTTTTTCAACGTTGTCAACTTCGGTAGTGGGTCCGTTTGAATTTGCGCGGGCGCAATCGAGCCACAGGGTCTGACCCCTCCGCAAGATTTGACGTGCGCAAATTCAAACGGACCCACTACCTCAAGTTCGTCGACATGGACGGCCAACGTCATGGACAATTGCTCGTTCGGTGATTTCCGAAAGGAGCAACGACTATGCGTAAGATCGTGAACCTTACCGTTTTGTTTTTTCTCGTCGTCTTTCCGCTCATGTCCCAAAAGGCGGAACCTACTGATCGCTATCTCTTGTTGGCAACCAAGCAGACCTCAACAATGGAAAAGGAACTTGATGAAGCTGCCAGACAAGGGTTCCGCATTCTCTATGGTTCTCCGACAAGCGGAACCGAAATGGTATTGCTCCTGGAGCGCGTCGCAAAACCGCCAGACACCTACCAGTATCGCCTCCTCGCGACGAACAAGACTTCAACGATGGAAAAGGAGATGGCCGAAGCCGGGGGAGAAGGGTTCCGGCTGATGCCAAACACCGCGATGGCGAAAAAATCGGCCGGTCTCGCGCTGACGACGGAAGTGGTGATGATCATGGAGCGTCCGCCGAAGGCACAACAGCGCTACCAGTACAAGCTTCTGGCCACGACAAAAACCTCGACCATGCAGAAGGAAATCGGCGAAGCGTCGGCGGCCGGGTTCGTTTTGATCGGGCTCATCAGCCGTGGCGAGCACATGGCGGTTATGGAGAAGACTCTGCCGTAAGATGTTCGGATTATTCTTGCAGCTCTTTCTTGGAGCACTGTCTCTTGTTTTGGCCGCAGGCGTTGGGACAAGCGTGGCCGCCTATATCGCCCGCACCCTTGCTCTTGCCCGGCTCACGCCCAGACGCGCACTGGCGAAGATCGCAGGGTCATGCACGTTTTCGCAGGGCTTGTCCATGCCCTCTTCAGGAAGTCCGGCTCCCACCTTGGGTGCCGGTCCCGTTCACGGCACAATCCCCGGATCCTCGATCATTCAGCCGCCGGGCGTTACCACCAATGTCGATGGAGATGTGGTTTTGTTAGCGCACGGGGACATCACCATCGGCGGCGCCTTCCAGGCGATTTTGGGTATCTCTTCCATGACGATGATTAGTCTTCGGGGAAACATTCGGATCACGCCAGGCGGAAAAGTCCGTGGGGGAAAAATTGCGTCGGGCCCCGCGACTAGAGGGGCACTTTTTCGTTTGGCGGCCGCCGGTCCGGGCCAGCCGGGTGGTGTGATCCGATTATTGGCTCCTCGGGGGAGCATCGACGTGGAAGGAAGAGTGGAAGGACAGGACGGCGGCGACGGCGGCAAGGCGGATGACGACGGTTTCAGTGTGATCCCGCTGCCTACTGGGGCCGCGGGCGGACAAAGCGGCGCCGGTGGCGAGGTCTGGCTATGTGCGCTTGAATCCATCCACATCGGCATCAACGGCGTGGTGCGGGGCGGCGAAGCGGGGAAGGGTGGCGCGGCGCGCGCGAAGTCGATGCGGCTCGGAGACTCACTTGCGGTGCACGGTCCCGGCAATAGCGGCGGAGATGTTCACCTGAATGGCCCCAACCCGTCGGCCCTGACGCAGGTGTTCTTCGAACAGGGAGGCGTCGTGGAGGGCGGTCACGGCGCCGGTCGATCGCGGCGCCCGGCGGCCGCCATTGCCGGTAATGGCCTTCGCTCGAACGGACGCTATGCGAACGCCATCGGAGGCAATGGAGGCGACGGCGGAACCGTCCTCTTTTCGGGTTGTGTCGTCAACGGCCCATTCACGGTTCGGCCCGGCATGGGGGGTGACGGCGCGTGGGCCGTGGCCACGGGAGGTTTCGGAGATGACGCCATCCTCCTCTCCGGATTCGCCGGCGGCGGCGCCAACGCTGTCGGTGGCGACGGCGGCGCCCCCGGCGCCCCCGTCGCCGTTCCGACGGCCGCCGGGACGACTGTACCGGGCCAGCCACCCGTTCCCGGCCCCGGCCACACCTCCACCGGTGGCTCCGCCACCGTTATCACGGGAGGCGGCGGCAGCGGCGGATTGGCCGGCAACGGCGGTCCCAGTGGAACCGGTACTGCGCAGGGAGGCAGAGGAGGAATCAGCAAAACGCTTTCAGCTCCCGTGCGGGTCGCACCCGTGGCCGCAACCGGCACACCCGGCGCGCTGCGCGGTTCCGGCACTTCGATCGGCGTCCCCTAACCCTGGGCTAGGGCAACGCCCCCTTCTTCCATTTTTCGATCTGATCGATGGACGCGGAATTCTCAGCCGCGGTTTTCTCCGGGTTGTAACCAAAGTCCCGGCCCGCCTTCGCCTTGATCAGCTCGAGAGCCTGGGCGCGAGCGAAGCCGGCTTCGTCGTTCCTCAGAATTTGGATGAGCGTCTCATACCCAGACTTGTCGTTGAGCTGGATGAGGGCCTTCGCGATCGTCAGTTTGAGAAACGGATCGTAGTTTTTTTGGAGAGCGGCTTTGAGGGCAGGAGCGGCCTTCGTATCCTTCTTCTTCATAAACGCTTCCGCGATGGCTTCCACTACCTGCTCATTGCTCGATCTCGAAAGCAACGCGCTGAGGGCGGGAACGATGCGCGAATCATTCATGTCGCCGAGGTGTGAAATGGCGTCCAGTTGACCGTTGATCTCGTCGTGATTGAGTTCATCGAGCAACCGATCCGCGATGGAAACGCCGGACTCAGCCTGCGGAGGACCAGCCTTGCGGAAATGAGAAAGCGTTGCGAAAAACAGCGCGCCGAACACAATCATGGCGGCGACATTGACTGCCGCCCGGGCGCGCATTTCGGAGTGGACGATGTAGTACATTGCGCCCGACATGATCAAGAACGCCGCGAGTGTCATCACGACAGCCGGCCCGGTCGGGTAATCGGCATAGAACGACCACAGAATGCCGCCGACGCTGGCGGAAAGGGCTACCGTCCAGCCGAGAAGGAGGCGGCCCTTAATCGTGTCGCGCCACATTTGAGCGATCACAGCGGGAATCACGAGATATGAAAAAACGAGGAGTACTCCGGCGATTGCAACCGATCGGGTCACGAGAACTCCGAATGTCATGTAAAAGAGGAGATCCCACACTCGAATATTGATACCCGCCGCTTGAGCTCCTTCCGCATCCAGGGAAATCGCGAGGAATTTCTTTCTGAACACAATGTGGAAAACGCCGACGAGCGAATACAGAATGACGTCGCTGACGATGGTCGGCATCGAGACCAGCAGCACGTCACCCACAAGCATGTGTTTTAGCTCTTCTCCCCCGGTCGGCGACTTCGAAAGAATCAGAACGGCGGCAGCCGACGCCGCCGCGTAAACGATTCCGATGAACGCCTCTTGCGGCACGCGTTCCTTCCGCATTCGGGCGATGGCGAACAGCCCGGCGCCAACGAATGTAAATGCGAGAGAGAAGATCGCGACCGCAAGATCGTCCCCCGGCCGGTTGGAGTCATAACCCAAGACCGTCGCATATGTGGCGCCGAGCGCTGCGATCTGGGCCAGCGCAAGGTCAACGAAAATGACCTTCCGGGCCACGACATGAATTCCGAGGTAAACGTGCGTAATTGAAAGAATGAGGCATGCCAGCATCGGAGCCAGCATCCATCGCCATTCGAGGAGAAAGTCCACTAATCCCCCGCTCTGGCTTTTGCCCCGGCAATCGATGTGATGAGGTGATTCATCAGATCGAAATAGGTTTTGATCGTGGGTTCGCCCTCCACTTGATTCGCCAGGATCACGACTTTCGCGCCGGTTTCGCGAGAGATGTTATTCGGCAGGGCCGGATCATAGAAATTGTCAACGAGGATAAGCGGAATCATTTGTGACTTGATGGCGTCCGTCACCTGGCGTACATGCTGCGGTCCCGGCGGAATTCCGGGCCGTTCTTCGATCGTGCCGGCCAGCCGCAGGCCAAACGTTCTCGCGAAGTATGCCCAAACCTTGTGGAACTCGTACGCCTTCACGCCTCGCAAGGACTGGGCCTGCTTCAGCCATCCGCCTGCTTTAGCCGAAAGCGGTTGCCCGCCAAGCTTGTTGGTATCGAGGAAGTTCCAGAGATCCCCGCTCCAAGCCAGGCGAGTGAGCTTCTGAATACCGACGAGTTTCAGAAGTTCCTCGCCGAACATCGCAGTGTCGATGCGCTTGTTGAAGTCCGCGAGCCGGGCATCGTAATAGGATGCGCCGGCGGCGTCTGCCCGCTTCAGCGCTTCTGCGATGTTCGCGGCTTCGATCTTCGCGTTAAGCGGATCGAGCCAGACGTGCGGATTGCCCTGGGGATGGATATCGCCCATCTCGCGCGAAAGGACCGTCGGAACCTCCAGCGCCGCGATACCCGCGCTTGCCACAACACGGCCCGGCGTGCCTCGAAAAATTTTGGAGTTGCCGGAGCCATTCACGACTTCGTCCGCCCAAAGCTCCAGTGTGAAACCGTTCTCGATGAACAGGGCCGCCTCGCGAGTTTTCTTCATCAGTACAGGCGTTGGCGTTACGAAATGAGGGTCCTGGTCGCCCTTCGCGAGCGCTGTGACATCGACACGTTCTCCGCCGACCTCCTGCGTAAGCGCCCTCAACGTCGGCAGCGTGCACACGACCGTGAGTTTTTTCGTTTGCGCGGAAACAGGCGGCGCCACGGAGGCGATTAACAGAAAAACGATCGCGATTTTTAGAAATAATTTCATATGAAGCTCCTATTTATTCACCCAGAACGGCTCCGGTGGATGCGCACCGAAAATCCAATTCAATTCGACGAATACCGAATTTCGTTTATTCTCAGCCACGAGGGCGCTCCAGCGGTGTTCATAATTGAGACGAAGCCGCAGGAACTCGCTGAAGTAATAAGAAAGGTACGGCGTCAGGCTCCTTCGTATCCGGGCCGGATCGGCGAGCGTGGTCGTGTAATCCCAGCGCACGCCTGCATACTTTCGACGGTCGAATTGCCATTGGGTAAACAAACTCGTTCCGAATGGACGTCGGCCTTCCTTCCGGTCGCTGAACATGAACTCGCCTCCCAGCAGGTACGATTTCCATTCCCCCTGCCGGAACGGTTTCCAGCGATACAAGAAGTCCGCGCCGTGGAGTCTTGTCATGGCCGCTTCGCCGCTGCGTCCGGGATGGAGATAAGTGGACCACGCCAAATCCAGATTGTTCACGCCCGCGATTGTTTTGAACCAGCGCAGATTGCCGAGGTATGCGAGCCGATTGTGCGATTCCGGCGAGACGGCAATGTCTCCGCCGCTGAGCACTTGAAGACGCGCGTTCAACGACGAATTCTCGTCCCAGGGAGTCGGAACAAAGAAGTCTGCCGAGACGCCTTGCGAGATAAAGCCATCTTCACCCAGAAACTCTTCTGTAGGAAGCGACCGCATGGTCGTTGGCAGGTCATGCGTATGCAAGGTATTGAATTTGCCGAACGCCGGCCGGAAACGGCCAACCTGAAACTTGAGTCCGAGGGGAGACTGCATGAAGGGCAGTTTCTTGATGTTGAGGTAGCCTTCCTCGACATCGGCATTGAATTTCCCCGGTGTTTCCGATTCGAGCGACAGGATGAGCACGCCGTCGGCATAAGGATCCACCGGCACTCGCATGTCCACCTCCGCTTCACGGAAACTGAGGTTGTTGTCGATCCGAATGCCGTCTTCATTGAAAACCTTCTGGCCATCGATACGGCCGACGAAATTTCCAACCACCGAAATCGCAGGATTCAATGCGCCGGCCGTGGTTGGAGACGTTGTGGCAGGCGCGGCCGCAAGGGCCGCGCCTCCGGCGGCTTCCGGCGCCGCCTGAAGCATTTGAATCTGGAGTTCTTGAAGCTGCGCTTCCAGCGCCTGGATGCGCTTTTCGTAATCGGCCTTCAACGTATCGAGTTGTGCTTTCAAAGCATTGAGATCCGCGGAAGGCGTTTGCGCATAACTGTTCAGTGAAAGGACTATAAAAGCAATCAGACTGAACGCGACGGCGCGTGCATTCATAAGGTCCATCTCCTTCACGTATATTGGAATGAATCAGAGAAGAATTTAGAGAGTGAAGGGAGTTCGAGCGGGCGGGGCGCGGCTGGAAGTCTTCCGAACGCAGGTGTCTAATTCGTCAGGCGAATGACTCGGATACCAATCCTGCAGGGATATCGCC
>JAHFTY010000228.1 GCA_023265365.1 Acidobacteriota bacterium | reverse complement strand
GGCGGAGCCGCAACCAAACCGGTTTAAAGATGCGAGGAGGGGTGGCGCGAAGCTCCGGGGTGGTGGTGTTCAAAAAAATTGATTTTGTCGAACGGACCGCCCCGCCGTTTCGCGGCCCCCGCGTTGGACAAGGCGGGGAAACACAGGTTACGGGGCGCAGGTGGCGGCAACCATTTCCAATTTCGTCACGCTGATGCGCTCGATATTGCTCTGACGGATCAGGACTCCTTGCGCCAGCATCTTGTGTCCCTTGTGCGCTTCAGGTGAAAACGCTCCCAACATCAGGAGATTCTGCAACCGGAACTTCAAGCTGCCTGCCGGTTTGCCCTGGGCGGATTTCAGAACTTCAGGTTCGATGGTTTCACTTGTCGTCCGAATTCTGGCGGGCTGAGGCGCTTTTGCCAGCACCCAGTTCTCCGCCTCCTGTTCCATACATCCAACGACCTGAACTTGGGCGTAGTTCGGCAATGGCTTGGGTCCGCTTTGCTGCTCGATCCAGACATCGCTGATTGCCGAGTTCATCAATTCGGCGCCCGCCGGAAAACCGTTTCTCTTGAAGATGAAGGCCACCAGGTCGGCGGCCTCCGGGTCGGTCAGGACCTTGTCGCTTCCGCGAAAGCCCGGCCGGGGCATCGTGTTCCTGATTTTCAGGAACAGGGTCTCGACCGTGTCTTCCCGCCAGTTCTCCATGAATTTGTCGCCGGCCAGTTGGGGCCCGCCCGAGCTTGGGCCTCCGCCCAGCGTTTCGCCGTGGCAGTTCACGCAGTACTGTTCGTAGGTTGCCTGTCCTCGGGATGCCTGCTCGTCGGAGTAGACGCCGCTCCAGACGCTTTTGTGGGCGGCCGTGGTTTGCGGCTGGGCGTTTAACGCGCCGAGCATCAGCACCGCAATAAAGAGGATCGCGCGCTTTCGATTCATTTTTACCTCACGGGGCTTCGCGCTTACTTGCGGACCGCGAAGCAATAGAGAAGACCGCTGTTCCCGGTCGACCGAAGACTTTCCTGACTGCAGCTTCGAGTCGGATGAGCGGAATTCCACGAGTTCCCGCCGTCCGCGTCACTCTGGCCGTCGAAGTGGCCGACCATCGCTTTACCATCGGCTGAACTCGTCCAGTTCTGGCAATCCATGCCGGGAGCCGCCTTGCCGTTGGGCAGCGATCCGGTCAGGACGTCGTGGCCGGCGGCAACGGGCTTCCCCTTCTCGTCGAGTCCATTCTGAAGATTCAGCCGGTTTCCATCGTGGAGTTCCGACACGCCGTGCGCGATGAGCGCACCGTTGGCGTTGTACCAGGGACCGCTGCCGATGCGGTCTCCCGCGTTGATTCCCGGCCCGTCCTCGAACCTCGTACTCAGGTACGCATGCCACGTCCGGTCTCCCGCCCCGGCAGCCTCCGCCAGCGCCTGGCAGTGCCGGTCCGCGCCGGCGAGACCGCCAAGGTGACCGCCGTTTCCAAGGCCCTGGCTGGTGATGAAAAACGTCATCCGGTTATCGGGAGGAGGGATTTTGTCCTTTTCTTTTTCGAGCCTGGTGACGGCGTTGAGATCGATAAGAAACTTCTCTTCCTTTCGCTTGAGAACCACGAATTGATTTTCGGGATCGGCGAAATAGAAGACCGACCCATCGGACATTCGCAGGGTCTGCACTTCGAACCGGTCGGGAAAGTTGACGCGAAGCATCGGCGTCAGGATTTTGCCGCCGGCTTCGAAGGCGGAGCCGAACTCGTTGCGGGTGCCTCCGCCGTTCGGGTTGACGTGGCAGACGGCGCAGTTGTCCATGTTCGAGCGCCGGAACGGGTCGGACTTGAAGCGTGCAAGATATTCCGGGCGCGCGGAGGCCGGCTGAAGCGTCAGCGCGAGAAGAGAGACGGCCGCGAGGAACAGGCAGACGTTTCGAATCATGGTTTCGCCGGCTTCGACTTGACGACGCACGTGGAAGCGCGGCAGTTGTCGGTGTTTTTGGATCCCAATGTCTCGAGCAACGAGACGGTGGCGGGATGCACCAGATTGTGCGGCTTCGGTCCGTTGGCCATGTCGGCAACCGTGTCGCCGGTTCCGGCGGTCACGTTGGCGTCGGTGCCGCCTTCAACGGCGAAAACCATGTTCGCGCGCGCCTGGACGTCGGCGCCCATCGCAACCAGGTAGCGGATCACGCGGTTGTCGGCGGTCAGGGCGGCCCCATGAAGAGGGGAGTAGCCTTTGTCGTCCTTCCAGTTCACATTTGCCCCGAGTTCTTCGACGAGGTAGCGAAGGGCGCTGAGTCTGGCATCGGGAACGAACGTGCTGGTCTGCGGTTCCAGACCCCATCCCGCAGCCACCTGAAGCGGCGAGATCCCTTTGAACGTGGGGATGTTCGGGTTTGCTCCGGCGGCGACGAGGAGCTTCATCGCGGGAACGTCGTTCGCCTGAGCGGCGCGCCAGAATGGAGTGCCGCCGGCGGAGTCCACCCAGTCGTTGTGAAATTCCCGTTGCCACAGCTTGATGCCCAGTCTGACATTGGGATCGGCGCCTCTTGCAATCATCAGGCGCAGCAGATCGAGATGCGTGGTGTGTTCCTCGTCGGTTACCGGCGGCGGATACCAGACACGGTTGGCCCATTGCGCATCGATCACGGCAAACAGAGGAGAAAGGTTCTCCGTGCCGATGACTTTCGGATCGGCGCCGTGTTCGAGCAGAAATCGGGCGAGATCGAAATGACCGCTGAGAATCGCAATGGTCAGTGCGCTCATCCGGTTGGAGGCCGTGGGCTTGTTGATATCGGCGCCGGCGTCGAGCAGGGCCTGAACCGCGTCGGTCTGACCTTCGCGCGCGGCGAACTGCAAGGCGGTCATGCCGCCAAGGGCGAGGTCTTTCTTCGGGGTTGTGCCGGCATTTGCGCCTTCCGGCTTTTTCAAATCGGGTACGAGCGATGTGTCATTGACTCTCGCGCCGCCGGCCGCAAGGGCATTGATGACGCCGGCGTGCCCGTTCGCTGCGGCGAAGATCAGCGCGGTCTGACCCTGGTTGACGTCCCCGGCGTTCGGATCCGCCTCCGCCGTCAGCAGGGCTTTCACGGCCGCCGCGTTTCCGGAAGCCGCCGCGAGCATCAGTGAAGTGGTGCCCAGGGTGGTGGCGGATTTCGCTGACGAGCCCGCCTTCAGGAGCAGCGCGATCATGGCGGCGTTGCCGTTCCTGGCTGCCATGAACAGCGGCGTCATTTCTCCAAGCCGGGTCTTGACGTTGACGTTCGCGCCCGCCTTGAGGAGAAGCTGCGCCATCTCCAGATCGTCGCGATAGGCGGCCCAGTGCAAGGCAGTGGAGCCGTCACCTTGAGCGGCATTGACGTCGGCCTTCCCGGCCAGCAGCGTTTTAACGGCCGCCATGTCTCCGTTCATGGCGGCGACGGACACGGCCGTATCCGCCTCATGCGCCGGCGCGAGCAGTGTGAGTGAAAGGATGGCGGCCAGGATGTGGTTCATCATCGTGTACCCTGCGAATTTATATGGTCACCCCGCCGGTGCTGTCTCCGACGTGATCCAGTTCCAGTCCCAGCTTTTGAGTGACGGCCAGAAGGATGTTGGCCTGCGGCGTTCCGTCTTTGGAGCGCACGTGCAGATTGCCTTTGAGCGCGCCGTTCGCGTGGCCGGCAAGCATCATGGGCACCCAGATGTGGCCGTGGACATGCGAATCGCCCATCGCGCTGCCGTAGATGACGAGAGAATGGTCGAGCAGATTGCCGTCGCCGTCGGGCGTATTCTTCAGTTTTTCGAGGAAGTATCCGAGAAGGCCGACGTGGTATCTGTTGATCCGCGCGAACTCCTCGATGCCGTCTGCGGTCTCACCATGGTGTGAAGCCGTGTGGAAGGCCTTCTTCGATCCGCTTTCCGGAAACACCCGGCCCGAAACGTCGCGGCCCAGCTTCAAGGCGGACACCCGCGTGGCCTCGCCGGCGAATCCGGCGACCTGCAGGTCCATCATGAGTCTGACGCGCTCGTCCCACGAGTCCGGAACGCCGACCGGCGCGGAAGGAATCGTCTTCTCGGCGCCCGTGGCGTTGTACGCCTCGATCGCCTGAATCCGGCGCTCGATTTCGCGCACGTTATCGAGGTAGTCATTAAGGCGGCTTCGGTCGGCGGCGCCGATCTTCTGCTGAAGCCGCGCGACGTCGTGCGCAACGCCGTCGAGAATGCTGCGATTCAACTTCTGCCGCGCGACGCGGTCCGCGGGCGAACCGCCGGATCCGAACATTTCCTCGAAGGGGACGCGCGGATTGAAGTTCATCGGGAGCGGCTTCGTCGGGGAGGCCCAGCTGATCGTGTCCATGTACACGGTGCTGTACTTGTAGGCGCCGGGGCCCGTCGGATCGATGGGTTCCGTACAGAGCTGAATCGAAGGAACCGGCGTGTCCTGCCCGAATTTCTGCGCGTACATCTGGTCGATGGACGTTCCGCAATAGATGTCCGAGCCGAGCGTCTGTTTTGGACGGGAAGCGGTGAGGAACACGCACGCGTTGCGGAAATGATCGGCGCCCACTTCCTCGGGAGAGTACGGATCGGCGGCGGCGCAGTTGGTTCCGCTGACGATGGTCAGGTAGTCGCGGTAAGGTTCCACCGGCTTGATGATTGTGCCGAACTCGAAATTCGATCCTTCCCCGGCCGGGCTCCAGAGGTTCTTCTCCATGCCTAAGGCCGTGCTTCCGGCGCATCCATGGACCACCTCGATGCAGGCCAGCCGGCTTTTCCGGGTTTCCATTTTTCGCGAAGGCGTTTGGGCAGGCGCCATCGCTTCGAGGAAGGGAAGCGCGATCATCGATCCCATTCCCTGCAGGACCTCGCGTCGCGACAAATATTTCTTTGTGATGAACATCGTTTTCGGCTCCTTACCTGACACTCGTTGCGCTGCGAACGGTTCGCATCTGAAATGGCGGGCTTTTGACGATCCCAACGATAAACGAAGAGAAGCGGTTGTTGTGCGCCGCCGCCTCCCGCTGTATCGCCCGGATCGCCGGCATGTCCCGATAATCGGAAACGCGGCCCACACTGTACGCGAGAAGGTTCTGGGTGAACGTTCCAAGGAAAAGCTCGGATCGGTCGAGGACTGCCTGGCGTACGCCCGCCGGCCCGTCCAGCTTCGTACCGTCGAAAAGCTCGCCCGAAGGGTCGATCGGGACTCCCGCATCGTTTCGGCGCCACGCGCCCACCGCATCGAAGTTTTCGAGCGAAAGTCCGATGGGATCCATGATGCGGTGACAGGAGTTGCACGCGGGATTGGCGCGGTGGGCGACAAGACGCTCGCGAACCGAAAGCACCTTTTCGTTATCGACCGATTCCTTCAGCTTCGGCACCACCGGCGGTGGCGGCGGCGGCGGCGTTCCGAGCAGGACTTCCAGAAGATATTTTCCGCGCTGAACCGGCGACGTTCTGTTTGCCAGCGACGTCATGGTGAGCACGCCCGCCTTGCCCAGCAGACCGAAACGATTCGGATCCGTCACCTGCACGCGCTTGAACTGCGTTCCCGTGATCCCCTTGATTCCGTAATGCCGGGCGAGCGGTTCGTCGACAAAGGTGTAGTCCGCGGTCAGCAGTTCAAGAACGCTTCGATCGCTCCTCATGATGTTGTCGAAAAGCAGTTCCACTTCACGCCGCATCGATTGCGCGAGGTTCAGTGTGAAGTTGGGGAACAGAAGCGCCTCCGGGAAAACCTGATGCAGCCCCGCCAGGCGCAGCCACTGGCCCGCGAAATTCCGGGAAAGGGCTTCGGATTTCGGGTCGCTCAACATGCGCCGAACCTGTTGTTCGAGAACCACAGGGTCCTTGAGTTTTCCGGCCGCGGCGGCCGAGATCAGTTCGTCGTCCGGCCCGGTGCTCCACAGAAAGTACGAGAGCCGGGACGCCAGTTCGAGATCGCCGATGCGGTAAACCGTTCCGGCCGGCGCGTTCGGCTCTTCCTCGAAGCGGAATATGAATTCGGGTTTGACCAGGATGGCCTGGATCGCAGTCCGGACGCCGGCGTCGAACGATCCGGATTTCCGCCCGGCCTCGAAGTAGCTCGTCAGGCTTTCCAGGTCCTCGGACGTCACCGGTCTTCGAAACGCCTTCCGCGCCAATTCGGAAATGATTTTCGTGGCGCAGCCCGGTTCCTCTCCGGCGGATGCGGGCCGGCACGTCAGAATCTTCCGCCGGCTGGCGCTTTCGGAGATGCCGCTTGCCTTGAACGGGCCGGTCACGGAGAAACTCTGCAGATGCGGAAGCGCCGTAATGTTGGTGGATGACGTGATTGTCGTATCCAGAAGGGTCTGCTCGATCATCCGGTACTGATCCTGGACCGGGCCGTCGAACTTCGCGACGAAGGTTGCGGCCAGCCGGTGTTGTCCCGCGGAAACCTTGACGGGTGGCGTGGCGTAGTTCGCTTCGCTTTCCTTGACCTGGGAATCGATGGCGATGGTTGCGGCACGCGCCCCATCCACCGAAATCTCGATCTCCTGGCCCTGCAATTGAGCCGGCAGCAACATTCCGACCTGCTCGCCGGGATAGTCGTAATAGAGGATGGCCTTGAACGAGTATTCGCCATCGGCGGGGAACGTGTGGAGTACCGACGTGCCTCCGCGTGTTCCGAAGGGCGTGCCGTCGACGTGACGCATCTGGTTGAGCAGCCGCGAAACCTTGAACTGCACGGTGGTGGGCGTGGCGTCCGGATCGCCCAACGCGTCGCGGCTGATTTTTTCCGCTGCGCGAATGTAGGCCGACATCAGGGCCGGCGTGATGGTCAACGCCTCGGACATGTTGTCGAAACCGTTGGTGGTGCTGTCCGGAGGCAGGAGATCCGAAAGATCGACGTCGAGACCCAGCATTTCTCCGACGGCATTCCGGTATTCCGTGCGGTTCAAACGATGAAGGTCCGGGGCCCCCGTGTAGGGATGCGCCGCGGCGGCCGCGTCAACGCGGTTTTCCAGGGCGGAGGCGAACGCTTTGCGCTTCCCCGCGTCGGGATGCGGCGCGCCGGCCGGAGGCATCATGCCGGACCGGACTTTTCGAATCACTTTTTCGACCAGTTCCGGGTTCTTTTCGAGTTGCGCGACATCCAGCGCGTCCCATGAGAAACCGCCCGAGGCCTGACGGCTGTTATGACAGCCACTGCAATAGGAGTCGATGAAGGCGCGCTGTGATTCCAC
>JAHFTY010000227.1 GCA_023265365.1 Acidobacteriota bacterium | reverse complement strand
CAATCGCTTTGAAGCGAGGATCGCAGCGTCACCCGCAGTCCACGCTTCCGGGCCAGTTGGGCGACTCCGTCCGCCCTCTCCGGATGCCGGGGCGCGATCATCAGTTTCAAATCGGAACGTGATTGTCTCAGTTGTTGAAAGGCGTCCAGGACGAACTCGTCTTCGCCGGGCATGGTGCTCGCCGCGACCCAGAGTTCACCGCAGACTCGCAAGCGGCCCTCCAGCTTTGGTTCAAGACGTCCATGGGACGTCGTGACATCGAACTTAAGGTTTCCAAATACGCGCACGCGCTTCGGATCCGCACCGATCTGTTCGGCTCTCCGGCGGTCTTCCTCCGACTGCATTCCCATCACAACGTAATCGTCCAGAACGGGCCGAAGCCAGCGCCGCACGAACTGGTATTTGGGAAACGATTTGTCGGAGATGCGCCCGTTGATCATCATTACCGGAATGCGGCGGTCCCGGCAGAGCCGGAGGAAGTTCGGCCAGATTTCGGTTTCGGCAATGATGACAAGGGCCGGCTTGACGCGCTCGAGTGTCCGAAGCAACGGGCCCGGCGTATCGATCGGGAAGAAAAAGGCGTGGTCGATGATGTCCCGTCGCGTCCGTGCGAGTTGTTGACCGGTAGGCGTCGTGGTCGAAACCACCACGGGCCGGCCGGGAAATTCCGATCGCAATCGAGCGATGAGATTTTCGACGGATTTCACTTCGCCGACGGAGACCGCATGGATCCAGATGGATTTGTGGATGTTCGGCAGCTTGAGGAATCCAAGGCGGTCCGCCAGACTCGGCAGGTATCTGCGTGACCGGATGAGAAAGTAGGGGGAGAGCACAATCAGGCCCAGCCTCAGGGCCAACGTGTATGTACGATACATTTTCGGTGCAGAGTATACTTTTGATTTTGAATTTGGGATTTCGGAATTCGGATTTTCAGCAGGAGGGAACGCGAACATGGCTATCAAAGTGGGCATCAACGGCTTCGGCCGCATCGGACGGAACATCTATCGCGCCGCAATCGGGGACACGAACATCGATATCGTTGCCGTCAACGACATCACCGATCCGAAGACACTCGCTCATCTTCTCAAATACGACTCCGTTCTCGGGAATCTGAAATCCGAAGTGACGCATGGAGAAAACAGCATCAAGGCCGACGGCAAAAACATCAGCGTCTTCAAGGAACGCGATCCCGGTAAAATCGACTGGCCGAGCCTGGGAGTGGATGTCGTCGTGGAGTCGACCGGCCTGTTCACGAATGCAGAAGACGCCAAAAAACACATGCGCGGCAGCGTGAAGAAAGTCCTGATTTCGGCGCCCGCCAAAGGCGAGGACATCACGATCTGCATCGGCGTCAATGACAGGAACTACGATGCGTCGAAGCATCACATCATTTCAAATGCGTCCTGCACGACGAACTGTCTCTCTCCGGTTGCCAAAGTGCTGAACGACAGCTTCGGGATCGAGAGCGGACTCATGACCACCATCCACTCCTACACGAACGACCAGAAGCTGCTGGACCTTCCGCACTCCGACATGCGGCGGGCACGGGCCGCGGCGCTCTCGATGATTCCCACTTCGACCGGCGCGGCCAAGGCGATCGGTCTGGTCCTTCCCGAACTGAAAGGAAAACTCGACGGCATCGCGATTCGCGTTCCGACGCCCGATGTATCGCTGGTCGATCTGACCGTTCGTACGGCGAAACCGGTAACCGTGGAGTCCGCGAACCAGGCATTGAAGGATGCGGCGAATGGCCCCATGAAAGGGGTTCTCGAATATTCCGAAAAAGAACTGGTCTCCGTCGACTTTCTGCACAACCCGCATTCGTCGATCCTCGATGCGCCGCTGACGAAGGCTCTCGGCGACCGCCTCATCAAGGTGTTTTCGTGGTACGACAACGAGTGGGGCTTCAGTTGCCGCATGGTGGATCTGATCAAGCTTGTTTTGAAGTAGGCCATGAACAAACTCTCGCTCGCCGATATCGATCCGAAGGGCCGGCGGATCTTCATGCGCGTCGACTTCAACGTTCCGATCGCCGATGGGAAGATCGCGGACGACTCGCGGATCGAAGCAGCGCTGCCGTCGATCCGGTACATCGTCGAAAAGGGCGGGCGTCTTATTCTCGCGTCTCACCTGGGCCGCCCGAAAGGGAAGCCGGAAGCGAAGTACAGCCTGAAACCCGCGGCCGAACGTCTGAGCCAACTGGTGGGCCTGCCCGTTCAGTTCACAGCCGATTGCATCGGTTCTGAGGTTCAGTCGGTCGTCGCGGCGCTAAAAGACGGCGAAATCCTTCTGCTCGAGAATCTCCGGTTTCACCCCGAAGAGGAGAAGAACGACCCCGAATTCGCGAAGCAACTCGGGTCCCTGTGCGACATCTACGTGAACGACGCATTCGGAACAGCCCATCGCGCCCATGCGTCGACGGCGGGCATCGCGAAGTACGTCAATACGGCGGCCGCCGGCTTCCTGATGCAGAAGGAAATCGAATGCCTGGGCCACGCGCTGTCGAAGGCCGGGAAACCGTATGTGTCGATCGTCGGCGGCGCAAAAATTTCGGACAAGATCGAACTCATCGAGAATTTCCTCAACATCGCGACAACGATCCTCATTGGCGGAGCAATGGCATATACCTTTCTGAAGGCGAAGGGTCTGGCCACCGGCAAGTCGCTGGTCGAAGAGGACAAGATCGAACTCGCCAAAGAACTGATGTCGAAGGCTGCCTCGAAAGGCGTGGCGTTGGAACTGCCGGTCGACCACATTGTCGCGACCGGTCTGGACAGCACGGAGTCGCGCGTGGTTCCGGTGGCCGAAACGCCGCAGGATCTGATGGGGCTCGATATCGGGCCCGGGACGGCCCGGCGCTATTCGGAGATCATTCACGGCGCGAAAACCATTGTGTGGAACGGACCGATGGGAGTGTTCGAGAATCCGAAGTTTGCCCAGGGAACCTTCGCCGTGGCGAAGGCGGTCGCGGAATCCAGCGCGTTCTCAATCGTCGGAGGCGGCGATTCGGCCGCGGCGGTGGCGCAATCCGGCGTCGAATCGAAGATGACGCATATTTCCACCGGGGGCGGCGCGTCGCTGGAATTCCTGTCGGGCCGAATACTGCCCGGCGTCGAAGTCCTTTCAGATTCCGGTGTCAGGCACCACTGACACCTTTATTAAACAAATGCGACGACCAATCATTGCCGGCAACTGGAAAATGTATAAAACGATTCCGGAAACTCGCGCGTTTTTTCAGGCGCTGCTTCCGGACATCCGGAACGTTGATCATTGCGATGTCGTGGTTGCGCCGCCCTTCACTGCGCTCTGGGCTGCCGCCGAGGAAGTGAGAGGCAGGCGGGTCGCGATCTCGGGGCAGAACGTCCATTGGAAAGAGGAAGGCGCATTCACCGGCGAAGTCTCGGTAAAGATGCTGTTCGATGCGGGTTGCGCGTATGCCGTCATCGGACACTCCGAACGCCGCCAGTACTTCGGCGAGACCGACGAAACCGTCGATAAGAAGGTGCGCGCATCGATGGCGGGAGGTCTGAAGGCGATCGTCTGTGTGGGTGAGACTCTGGCGGAACGGGATGCCAATCAGGCTTCGGAAGTGGTTCGCCGGCAAATCACTAAAGGGATTGGCCAGTTGACCCCGTCCGACCTATCCCGTATCATCGTCGCTTACGAGCCTGTATGGGCGATCGGCACTGGGCGCACCGCAACACCGGAAGTCGCCGCCGAAATGCACGCCGAAATCCGTAAGATCCTCGCCGACATTTATGGTGTGGCAGCAGCGGACGGGATGCGCATCCTGTACGGTGGAAGCGTGAAGCCCGATAATATTTCGGCTCTAATGAAGAAAGAGGATATTGATGGAGCCCTGGTTGGGGGAGCCAGTCTGGACCCCGCTTCCTTTGCATCCATCATCAAGTATCTATGATCACGATTCTGACGATCTTTCACGTTATCGTTTGCATTTTTCTCATTCTCGTCGTGCTGCTCCAGCAGGGTAATGCGGCCGATTGGTCCGGCGCGTTCGGTGGCGGCGGAAGCCAGACCGTTTTCGGCGCGCGCGGCGCCGGCACGCTGCTGGGCAGAGCGACCACGGCAGCAGCGATCATTTTCATGATCACCTCGTTGGCGCTGACCATCCTGATTTCCCAGCCCGGCAACTCGTCGGTCATCCGGCCGGGCGCGAAACAGGAGAATCCGGCTCAACCGGCCCCGCCGGCCGCCGCGCCAACGCCCGCTCCCCAACAGCAGGCGCCGGCGCCCGCGCCGAATCCGGAAAAGAAGTAACGCCGTTTTGCGCGCCTATGGATGGGCTGCGCCGAAGCAAGGATGCTTCTGTAAAAAAGCCGAAGTGGTGAAATTGGCAGACACACCATCTTGAGGGGGTGGCGCCGCGAGGCATGGGGGTTCGAGTCCCCCCTTCGGCATCCCTACGATCCAAGTCCCAGAACGAGCCTCAAACCGCTGTCCAGCTTCTGAGCCAGTTCGCTTGATGGTGGACAGACCCGCTCAGTCAGTAGTGATTTATCAATCGTGAGAATCTGCGAGATGTTCACCACGGATGGCCGTTCCAATCTGGACCGCCGCCTGGGGAGGAGTATGTTGCCGGGTGCCTCCGCCAGGCGAACGTTGGACGTGACGACAGCAACGATGACGGTTGCGATCGTGCTGGCGTTGAAGTCGTTGGATTGAACCACCACGACTGGACGTCTGAATCCCGGCCCGGAGCCTTTCGGAGAAGGAAGGCTGGCCCACCAGATTTCACCCCGCCGGACTACCATTGTTCTTTTCCGATGGCCCGGCTCTGCGCGGCGGCAAACGCGGAATCGACCGGCGAAGGCTCTTTTCGGTAGATGCGATTCAACCGTTCGGTGACATCCGTCTCTCGATACTCGTCGACGAGCCGCTTGATGGCCATCGCGTAGAAGCGGCTTCTGGCTATCCGATGACGCTTGCAGAGTCCTTCCGCAGCCTTGAAAAGTGGGTCGGGAATGGAAATCGCCGTTTTCATGGACTGAGTATAACCGATGTTATACCCATCCGGAGCGGGAGTTACCTGCGAGTTCCCGGCAGTGGCTGAATCACGGTTTTCACCAGCAGGCTGCCGCTGAACTCCGTCAGGTCTCCGGCCTTCTTCCCCGGCGCCGGCAGCAAGCGCGCCGCCAGAGGCTTGTTCCATCGATACGCCAGCCATGCCACGTCGCTCAGGATGCGCGCGATCTGTTCTTCCGTAATGTCTCCCGGCAAAGGGACCGTGTCCACTCCTCCGGCGCAGACCGCCGAGTAGGCGAGGATCGAGTCGAGCGTGAACGTTCCTTCGGACCAGCGTTTGGCGAGGACGTTATCTTCCATCACCGGTATCATCAGGCCGGAATATCCCGTGCGCTTCACCGGTGTCGACTGCACCGCGCGTGTGACGATCCCCGATGCGGTCTCCGTACCCACAGAACCGAACGGTCCTCCGATGAAATACTCCATTGCGGTAGCGATGGAACGATCTCCCAACGGCGCAGGCGTCGCGTCGATGCCTTCGTAGGTCCAGCCCGTCGTTTTTGCGAGTTGCATCCCGACGGCCTCGACTTGTTTGGCGTAATTGCTCAGGACCTCGGAAAGACGCTTCTCGGCTTCGACGGGATCCTTGTATTGACGGAAGACGTCACCCACCACTTCCGCGCCTTCCATGGCGATGGCGAAAGCGTGGCCTTTGCCAAGGTGATACGACCCCGGATAGTACGGTCCGTAAGGCTTCATCATCGCGATCGCTCCGAAATTGAAATTGGCGTCTCCGTGAGGAGTCCGCTCGGAAAGCTGCTTGATGACTTTTGCCGCCTGGCGAATCGCATTCCAGTGAATCCCTTTTTCATCGGCCGTGATGAGATTCGCGTTGACGCCGACCTTTGCCAGAATATCCACCAGCAGCGACGCTCCCGCAGGATCGTCGTTGTCATTGACCATTGCCGCGCCGATGTTCAGGCTGCTCCGTTCCTTCTGGGCGGCCTCCCGGACCTTTCCGATGAAAGCGACCGCATCGTCGCTGCTCATGCCCCTGGTGTATTGCGGAAATGGCTGAGTGGTGATTCTTCCGCCCGCTCCTTCGAATCCCGCTTTGTTCAAGGCGCCCTTTGCTGCGGCCAGAAACATCTGGGCGTCCTGCACCCGGGCGGCGTAGTTGTTCGGGTTGATCTCGATGAACGCCGTTACGGCGCGAATGCGCGGCCGCACTTCGGCTGCTGACGTAAAACGAAAGGATGCTGCGGAAGCCGTCGCAAAAATAAGCAAAGCCAGGAAGGTTTTTCGCATCCCGGGTTTATACATCAGCCTCCCGGAAAGGCAAAGCGATGCCCTCTGACGGAACGTGGGGACGCCACTCGCGACGGACACGCCTGCGCCGGTCATCACGGCGATCCGTGATTTTCGTGAATGCGCGCGGCGGACGGTTCGAGCATCCGGACATTGTCGTCGAGCGTTATATGATGAGGCGTGCGACTTCCGGTGAATCCTCCTGTGTCAAAGGAAGTCCCCGCTTCGATCGTGTTCTTCGACCTGCTCTGCGAAGGAGATGAGGATCTGCGCGGAGTGCCGTTTCTAAAACGCCGCGGGCGCCTCGAGTCGCTTCTTTCCGCGGCGTCGCCTCCCCTTCACATCACGCCGGCCACCACCGATCACGCGATCGCGGCGGACTGGTTTCGCCGCTTCGAGGGCGCGGGCCTCGACGGAGTGATGGCGAAGGAGAGTTCGAGTCCATACGAGCCGAACAAGCGCGTGATGTTGAAGGTCAAACACGAGCGCGATTGCGACTGTATTGTCGCCGGATTTCGCTGGCATAAGACCGGAGATCGCACGGCGGTGGGTTCCCTGCTGCCCGGACTGTTCGACAAAAACGGCACACTGCAACACGTCGGCGTGTGCGCGAGTTTCACGGATCAGAAGCGTTGGGCTATCTCGGAGAACCGGACAACGCCGAATCCAGACCGAGTTCGCGCATCTTGCGATAGAGCGTGTCGCACGAAATGCCGAGCACCTGCGCGGCATGGCTTTTGTTGCCTCGCGCCTGGCGCAGTGCCTCTCCGACGTTCCTTGGCCGCCTGAAGAAGGTCCAAAGCCGCGAAACCTGCCTCCGTCTCGCCAATGATGAGCAAACGAACATCTTCACATTGGGTGATGGCATCGAGCAC
>JAHFTY010000226.1 GCA_023265365.1 Acidobacteriota bacterium | reverse complement strand
AAAGCGGCTGAACGAAATTGCTGCCGACCCGGACATCGACGGCGTGGTCATTACGCATGGCACCAATACGATGGCCGAAGTCGCGTTTTACATGAATCTGACCGTCAAGACCGACAAGCCCATCGTCTTCGTCGGCTCGCAGCGTCCATGGACGGGGATCTCCGGCGATGGGCCTCTGAATCTCTACGACGCCGTCCGTGTCGCCGCGTCACCGGCGGCGCGGGGCAAAGGGGTTCTGCACTGCATGAACCAGAACATCAACACGGCGCGGGACGTCACCAAGACCAGCGCTTACCGTGTTCAAACCTTTAGGGGAGTGGACGTCGGCCCGATCGGATTCGCCGATCCGGACCGCATCGTTTTCTATCGCGAACCGACGCGCCGCCACACCACGATGTCGGAGTTTGCGGGGACGGACTTCCGTTCGCTTCCTCCCGTCGAGGTGTTTTATGCCTATACCGAAGCTCCAGGTTATCTCATCGAAGCCGCCGTCGAACACGGAGTCAAGGGCATCGTGGTGGACGGCGTCGGCGCCGGCGTGGCAACCGCGTCCGAAACCGAGGCGATCAAACGCGCGCAAGCCAAGGGAGTGGTCGTCGTGATGACCGCACGTGTGCATGGCGGACGGGTTCAGGAAACGATCAGCGGGACCGAATCCAAAATCGTCAACGGGGACAACCTGCCTCCGGAGAAAGCGCGGCTCCTGCTCCAGATGGCGCTGACGAAAACCAGTGACTGGCGTGAAGTGAAGCGATACTTCGACGAGTACTGATCACTCAATCACGATCCGGAGACGCTTATTGATCTTTCCCTTGTTCTCGTAACCCGCCACTTTGATCCGCCCCACTTCGCGCGTGTTCGACACGTGCGTCCCGCCGTCGGCCTGCAGGTCCAGACCTTCGATGTCGACGATGCGCACCTCGCGAATGCCTTCCGGAAGGAGATTGATCTTCGTGCGGATCAGATCCGGAATCGCAAAAGCTTCCTCTCGCGGAATGATGCGCACATGAATCGGCCGTGACGCCTCGATCTCCCGGTTCACGCGGGACTCGATATCCTGACAGAGATCCGGCGTGAGCTGGTCGAGTTCGAAATCCATTCGCGCTTTGAGCGGTTCCATGTTGCCTCCGGTCACCTGGCTGCCGAAGTCGCGGAAGATCACCCCACACAGAATGTGCAGCGCCGTGTGCGTCCGCATCAGCGCGTGCCTCCGCTCCCAGTCGATGGCGCCGCGAACCTCCGTTCCGGCGGCCGGCGGCGTTCCTTCAACCGAGTGCGCCACCGTGTTTCCGTCCTTCCGGACGGCGGTCACCCGAAGCGGCTCCCCATCCCTGAAGATGAATCCGAGATCGCACGGCTGACCTCCACCACCGGGATAAAAGGCTGTTGCGGTCAAGATCACGTTGTTTCCATCAACGGCAGACACGCATGCGGAAAACTCCCGCAGGTAGGAATCCAGCGGATACAACAGGTCCGTCATTTTTCGGCGCTCCTTGAAACGATCACCCTATCAGAACTGCCGGAGAAGATCGAAAAACCGAATGGAACTGAATGAACTGATCCCGCCCGGATTGGTCTAAGATATGGCCCTATGCGTACCAGGTTTTTGATTTTCCTCTCAGGGATTGCTCTTTTCGCCGGGCTGCTGGCGGCTCAGGGGCGAAAGTCCGTCTGGATGGGTGTGTACACGGAAGCGGAAGCGGCCAAGGGAAAGGCCGAATACGAAAAGGCCTGCATCCGCTGTCATGCCGCCAACCTTGACGGCATCCAGGACGCCAACCTTCTCGGCGACTTCGGTCCACGCAACTCGCTCCGCGGATCCGATTTCATGGAGCGCTGGCGCGAGGACACGGCGCACAGCCTGTTCCGCCTTATCAAAACGGGAATGCCGCCGCGCAACGAACCCAAGGCACAGGTCGCCGAGTTGAGCGACGAAGCCGTTGTCAACCTGGTTGCCTATATTTTCAAGGGCAACGGCTTTCCCGCCGGCAATCGCGACCTGGCCCAGGAGGACCTGCGGCTGACCCGCATCCAGGAAAAGGAAGGCTCCAAACCACTTCCGAGTTTTTCCGTTGTCCAGGCGGTCGGCTGCATGCACCAGTTGAAACCCGGCCAGTGGGAAATCCGCGGCGCCGCGCCGCCGACGCGTGTCCGGGAACTGACCAAGCCGTCGGAAGAAGACATTCAGGCCGCCGACGCGGAGCCGATGGGCAATCAGGAAATCGACCTGCAAAACCTCGGGTATCTCGGCCGAGAGTTTGAGCCGCTGCAGTATGAAGGCCACAAAGTTCAGGTGAGAGGAATACTGATCCGGCAGCCACCCAACGTACGCATCGACGTGCGGCTCTTCACCGACGTCTCCGGCGTCTGCGAACCGTAGCCCGTCCGCGTTTTTCCCCTCCTCGACGAGGAGGGGTGGCGCGAAGCGCCGGGGTGGTGCTGTTCAATAAACTCATCTTGTTGAACGAACCGCCCCGCCGCTCGGCGGCACCCCGCCTGGCCAAGGAGGGGAAAAAGTCTTTGTCCGACGACCCACGGCTACATGTGAGTGCCACACCTTCCACCAGGGGGCGCGCAGCGCGGGTGTGGCGCCGGTACGCCGTCTCGGCCAGGGCTTGAAGAAAAAAATCTGTAGTGAATGTGTCAAATTTAACTAACGAGGCTGCGCCTCAGACCGACATGGCGCAATCGCGCGGATCGAGCACCACATGCGATGTCGGTCTGAGGCGCAGCCTCGTTAGCGTTTGAGATTCTGAAGAAACTCGAGGAGTTTTCCGGCCGTGGGCGTCAGCAGCTTTTGGCGGCGGTGAATGATCCCGATGGGCCGCACCAGCTCGGGCATGTCGAGGGGAACAGCGACAACCATTCCGTTCTCGATCTCACGCGAGATACTCGGACGCGGCAGAATGCTGACGCCCGAGTTGATGGCAATCGCCTGCTTGATCGTCTCGATGTTGTCGAACTCCATCGCCGGTTCGACTTTCGCGCCGCGCTGCCTCAGCGCCTTATCGATGGCTTTCCGGATGGGAAGGTTTCTTTCGAACGCGACGAACCGGTCGTCCAGCAGATCCTTCGCGCCGATAACGCGTTTCTTCGCGAGCGGATGAGTGCGATGACACACAAACACCATGGGCTCGTCGTGCCACGGCAGGATCGTCAAAGAGCGGTGCGGCGCCGGGAACGACAGAATACCGAGGTCCGACTCATCGTTGACCACGGCCTCGATCACCTCATTGGGATGGAGATAGGCGAGCCGGATCTTCGCCTGCGGGTAACGCGTGGTGAACTGCTGGGTGTAGAAGCCCATATCCTGAAGGCCCACCGAGTAAATCACGGCCACGCGAACCGTTCCCACCACCTGCGTCTTCTGCTCGGTGATATCGGCTCGCGCTTTCTCAAAAGCATCCAGCAGGGTCAGGCACGCCTCGAAGAACTTCTTTCCCTCGGGCGTCACCATGAACGGACGCTTCGTCCGGTCGATTAACTGCGCTCCGATCTCTTCTTCAAGCTGGCGCACCGCCTGGCTGGCCGCCGACTGCGATATCCGGTGCGCAGCGGCGCCCAATGAAAAGCTGCCGGAACGGATGACGTCGCAATAGAGACCGAGTGTTTCGAGATTCATGTGCCCAAGCCCGCCGCAAAGCGTAAATCATTAACATAGCTTATGCAAAGTACTTTTATTTTACGGGATGACTTATTTTGCGCGAAAGCATACAGTATGCCTTCCACGACAAGCTCGACGGTGAGCAGTGGCATTTACCAATGCAGGTAGGAAGCGTGTATGTATCCCGGAATCCCTCCTCAACAAGGCCTCTATGACCCCCAGTTTGAGCGCGACAGTTGCGGCGTCGGTTTCGTCGTCGACGTTCACGGCCGCAGGTCGAACGACATTGTGCGCAAAGCCCTCCAGGTGCTCATCAACATGCTGCACCGCGGAGCGAAAGGCTCCGAAGAAAACACGGGAGACGGCGCCGGGATCCTGATTCAGGTGCCGCACGACTTCCTCCGGGAGGAGTGTTCCAGGCTGGGCATTCACCTTCCCGCTTCGGGCGAATATGGCGTGGGCATGGTTTCCCTTCCGCGAGATGTGGAGTCGCGGCGTGAATGTGAAGCCATCTTCGCGTCCTTGATCGCAAAGACCGGACAAAAGCTTCTCGGATGGCGCGACGTTCCCACAAACAACCAGGAGATCGGCGAGTCCGCAAAAGCGACTGAGCCCTTCTGCCGCCAGGTGTTCATCGCGCGCGGCGAGAACGCGGCGGACATCGAGTCGTTCGAACGCCGTCTGTTTCTGATTCGGAAGCGCGTTGAGAATGATATCCGCGCGTCGGAGATTCCGAGCCGCAGCTATTTCTACGTTTCGAGTCTTTCCGCAAGCACGATCATTTACAAGGGCATGCTTTCTGCCGACCAGATCGAACAGTACTATCCCGATCTCGGCGACGCCCGCGTCACTTCGGCGCTCGCTGTCGTCCACCAGCGATTCTCGACAAACACATTTCCGAGCTGGCCGCTGGCCCACCCGTACCGCTACGTTTCGCATAACGGCGAGATCAACACGCTGCTGGGAAACAAGAACTGGATGAAAGCGCGGGAAGCCCAGTTCGCTTCAAAACTGTTTGGCGAAGACATCAGCGACCTGCTGCCCGTGATCGTCGAAGGCGGAAGCGACTCCGCCATGCTCGACAACGCGCTCGAAATGCTGGTCATGTGCGGACGATCCCTGCCGCACGCCATGATGATGCTGATTCCGGAAGCGCACGAAAACCATCCCACCATGAACGACGACAAACGCGCGTTCTACGAATTCCACTCCTGCCTGATGGAGCCGTGGGACGGCCCCGCGTCGATTGTGTTCACCAACGGCATCCAGATCGGAGCGGTTCTGGACCGCAACGGTCTCCGTCCTTCGCGCTATTACGTCTTGAAGGACGGCCTGGTCGTAATGGCGTCCGAAGTCGGCGTGCTCGATATTCCGCCCGAAGATGTTGTTCAGAAGGGACGCCTGCAACCCGGGAAGATGTTTCTCATCGACACGGCCGAGGGCCGCATCATCGGCGACAAGGAATTGAAGCAGCGGATCACCACGGAAAAGCCGTACCGGCAGTGGCTTCGCGAGAACATGATGCGCATCAAGGACCTTCCGGAAGCGCCCCACGTTCCGGAACCGGATCATCTGACCGTCCTCGAACGCCAGATCGCTTTCGGATACACGCACGAAGACCTTCGCATCCTCATGGCGCCGATGGCGAAGAACGGCGAAGAGGCGATCGGCTCGATGGGCACGGATACGCCTCTCGCGGTCCTGTCCGACCGTTCGCAGCCCCTGTTCAACTACTTCAAGCAGCTGTTCGCCCAGGTCACCAATCCCCCGCTCGACTCGATCCGCGAGGAACTGGTCACCTCCATGACCAGCGCGCTCGGCCCCGAACACAATCTGCTGGAACCGACGCCCGGGAGCGCGCGCCTGATCAAGATTCTTTCGCCGATCATGGACAACGACGATCTCGCAAAACTCCGGCATCTCACGGCGCCTCCGTTCAAACCGGCGACGCTGCCGATGGTTTTCAATGCGGACGAAGACGGCAAGGGATTGCGCGACGCGATGAAGAATCTTTGCGAACTCGCAAAGCGGGCGATTGAGTCCGGCGCCACGATCCTGATTCTTTCCGATCGCGCGCTCGACAGGGATCACGCGCCCATTCCGAGTTTGCTGGCGACCTCGGGGCTGCATCACTATCTGGTCCGCGAGGGACTCCGAACCCGCGCCACGCTGATCGTGGAATGCGGGGACGCTCGCGAAGTGCACCATTATGGCCTGCTGATCGGATACGGCGCCTCGGCCATCAACCCGTATCTCGCCTTCGAAACGCTGGACGACATGCTTCGCCAGAAAATACTGCAGGGCATGGATCACCGGAAAGCCGTCAACTACTACATCAAGGCGGTGAACAAAGGTGTGCTGAAGGTGATGTCGAAGATGGGCATCTCCACGCTGCAAAGCTACCGCGGCGCCCAGATTTTCGAAGCGATCGGGTTGAGCCGGAAGTTCGTCGACAAGTACTTCACCAACACGCCTTCGCGCCTGGACGGCATCGGGGTTGATGAGATCGCCGAAGAAGTGCTCATGCATCACCGGCGGGCTTACCCGAAGCGTCCGGTCCGCAGGCCCGATCTCGACTGGGGCGGAAACTACCAGTGGCGTCAGGAAGGGGAGTACCACATGTACAACCCGGAGACGATCCACAAGCTGCAGTACGCCGCGCGATCGAACAACTACAGCGTCTTCAAGGAATACAGCGCGCTCATGAACTCCACGGGCGAGAAGCTGTGCACGCTTCGCGGCATGTTGAATCTGAAGTTCCCGGAGAATCCGATTCCGCTGGACGAGGTCGAACCCGTCGAAAACATCATGCGGCGATTCGCGACGGGCGCCATGTCGTTCGGCTCGATCAGCAAGGAAGCGCACGAAACGCTCGCCATCGCCATGAACCGCATCGGCGCAAAGAGCAACACGGGCGAAGGCGGAGAGGATCCGGCCCGCTTCGTCCCCGACGCCAACGGCGACGACCGCAACAGCGCGATCAAGCAGGTGGCGTCCGGCAGATTCGGCGTGACGAGCGAATACCTCACCAGGGCGCAGGAGCTGCAGATCAAGATGGCGCAGGGCGCCAAGCCCGGCGAGGGCGGCCAGTTGCCCGGCCACAAGGTGGACAAGATCATCGCAAGCGTGCGGCACTCCACGCCGGGTGTGGGTTTGATTTCACCGCCTCCGCATCACGACATCTACTCGATCGAGGATCTCGCGCAGTTGATCCACGACCTGAAGAACTCCAATCCCCGGGCTCGCATCAGCGTGAAGCTGGTTGCCGAGGTGGGCGTGGGAACCGTTGCGGCCGGAGTCGCCAAGGCGCATGCCGACGTCGTCCTGATTTCGGGAGACAGCGGCGGCACCGGCGCTTCGCCGGTCACCGGCATCAAACACGCCGGCATTCCATGGGAGCTTGGTCTGGCGGAAACGCATCAAACGCTGGTGTTGAACGGACTGCGCAGCCGGATCGTGGTGCAAACCGACGGACAGTTGAAGACCGGACGCGACGTGGCGATCGCGGCGCTGCTCGGCGCCGAAGAGTTCGGATTCGCCACATCGGCGCTGGTGGTTTCCGGCTGCATCATGATGCGGGTCTGCCATCTGAACACGTGTCCGGTCGGCGTGGCCACAC
>JAHFTY010000087.1 GCA_023265365.1 Acidobacteriota bacterium | reverse complement strand
CCAGTGCATCACACGGTTCGCCGTGTGATGCACCACCCTCTCCTGCAGATCAGCACCAAGATGAAGACTTGAGATAGAGCTGCCGGGGTTTCCCCGCCCGCCACCCGGCGCGATGGCGCCACGCTGCTATACTTTGGCTCATGACACATGTCGCGCCGGTATTCACCGATTACGAGCAGAAGGTGATCCGCGAGATCGCTATTCACAGAGTCCAGCCAAACGCCATTCAACGTCTTCTCGAAACGGTCGGAAAACCCTTCAGCAAACTGCTCACCGCAGGCCGCGACTCGAATAATCGCGCGGTTCGCGGCGTGACGGACCGCATTCATGGATGGGTTGAAGAAGGCCTCATCAAGACGTTCAAAGCCGCGAATCGCATCTCGAATCCCCGCGAGGTCACGAAGCGCTATGCGGCAAAAGGCATGCATGTGGACGACGTCGAATCCCTGCGTTACCTGCCCCTCAGCATCCTCGATCCGGTGGCCGACTCCTTCAAATTCGGAAGCAGTCTGTTGCTCGGATTCGAGGGCGCGCTTCTCGGAGGCGCGACCACCATGGCCGAAGGCATTCCGGGCGCACAATTGGTGATTCCCACACTGATCCTGACAGACATCACCGCATCCCTAACTCTGCTCTCGCGGCACACCTGCCGCATCGCGACCGCGTACGGCTACTCGTCCCGTAACATCGACAATATTCCGCATCTCATCGCAGCGATGGCGCCCCAGACCGGCACCGGAGACGAGGGCTACCTCACCCTGAAAACTGCCGTCGTCACCTCGATCAGCGAATCCGGAAGATTTCTGGCCCGCACCGGCGGTGTCGTTTTCGATCGCCATCTTCTGGAAGCGGAGGCCCCACAAATGATCCGACTGATCACCTACGCCGCCGACCGCCTGGGAGTGGTGATCACGGAGAAGGAACTCGGCATCCTCGTCCCGATCGCAGGCGCGGTCCTCAACAGCAGCCTGAACATGGCGTTCCAGCAACTCGGACATCAAACCGCAAAGGACTATTTCCGGAGGCTCATCCTCGAAGACCGCTACGGCGAAGAAATCGTTTCCTACGCCATTTCTCAGGAGATCGCCTCGCTGAAACGCAACTAAAACAGAAGCGGCTTCGGCGGATCAAACACATCTGGTGAGTTGTTCTTTGGAGAGTTGATCAATGGAGAAACCTCGGCCGCGGCCAACCGGGAGGCGCGGCAGGGCTTGAGTAGTTGCTGGAGTATTTCCGGTTCCTGAACTTCCGGGTCCAGCCACTGCTCTTCGTCGGACCGGTTGAGGATGACCGGCATGCGGTCGTGGATGGTGCTCATGAATGGATTCGCGGAGGTCGTGAGAATCGAGAATGACGAGCGTTCGTCGGGCTTTCCGCGATGCCAGGTATCCCAAACGCCGGCGACGCTCATGATGGATTCATCGCAAAGGCAGATCCGGAAGGGACGCCGCCGTTTTCCTTCTTTTTTCCATTCATAGAATCCGCTCAGAGGAACGATGCAGCGCTGGCGGAGGATCAGGTGTCCGAACAGCGGGCTTTCGAACACGCCTTCACTCCTCGCGTTAATCGTGGACAGCTTCGTCCTGAACGACGATTCCCATTCCGGAATCAATTGCCAATGCATCATCCGGAATCGGCGCTCGCCCTCCAGCACATGAAGAATCGGCGAGTTTTGCGTCGGACAAAGATTGTACGTGGGAAGAAAATCCGGCAACGGCGGGAAGCGTTTGTTCAGATAGCGGATGTTCAATTCTTCTTCACTGTAAGTTTCGTAAGCTCGTCCGCACATGCAACCTGAATTGTATCGGATGACCGTATCCACTCATCTTCGAGCGGCACATCAGTGAAAAAACCGGTGTATAGTTCCACGCCGGGGAGACAATCCAATGCAAAAACAAAAAATGAATCGTCGTGAGTTTGTGGCAGCGGGCGCCGGCGCGGGCATGCTCGCCTCGTCGAGTGTGTTTGGCCAGGGTCCCAACGTCATCGCGGTACGCTCGAAGCCGGTGATCGTCGCGGCCGGAAACGGAAATCGATCGAAGGACAAGGATGGGCTGACCTGCGTCGCAAGAGCTTTCAAGATGATGACAGCCGGTTCCGACGTGCTCGATTCGGTGATTGCCGGCGTCAACATCGTCGAACTGGATCCCGAAGACACCAGCGTCGGCTATGGCGGCCTGCCCAATGCGGACGGAGTGGTTCAACTCGATTCGTCCGTCATGCATGGGCCGAAAAAAATAGGAGGCTGCGTCGCTTCGCTGGAAGGCGTCCGGACGCCATCGCTGGTTGCCCAAAAGGTCATGGAGGAAACCGACCACGTTCTGCTCGTGGGTAAAGGCGCACAGGATTTCGCCCGGATGATGGGATTCACCATCGAAGACGACCTGAACACACCAAGGTCGCGTGCCGCCTGGATCGAGTGGAAAAGGCGAACCGATCCGCTGCACTACATTCCCACCGACCAGCGGGGCCTCAAAGTGCCGGGCGACATGGCCGCTCTTCGGGAGCGAGAACGCGCGGGCCTTGAGGTGGCGAGGCAGATGGCCGCCGAGGGATGGTTCGACATCGAACACCTTTATGGCACGATCAACTGCAACGGCGTGAACTCCAAAGGCGAGGTCTGCGGCGTCACCACGACCAGCGGCCTGGCCTGGAAGATTCCCGGACGGGTCGGCGATTCCCCAATCCTCGGTGCCGGGCTTTACGTGAACAACGACATCGGCGCCGCCGGTTCCACCGGCCGTGGAGAATTGAACCTGATCAGCCTGGCTTCCTTCGTGTGCGTCGAAGAAATGAGCCGTGGGAAGTCGCCGAAAGACGCCGGGATGGCCGCCATCAAACGCATCAAGGACATGGTGATTCAGAAACGTCTACTCGACGAGAAAGGCGAACCCAATGTCGGCATCAATTTCTATCTCGTCAACAAGAAGGGCGAGTTCGCGGGCGTCACTCTGAAAAATCCGAATGGACGCTCCACCTACGCGGTGTGCGACGAAAACGGACCCCGCAGTATTCCAATGGATGCTCTGCTGGCCTAATGACCTGTCGGAAGGTCTGGTTTTTACTTGAAACCACGGAGTCGCAGGATAAAGACTTTTCCCCGCCTTGGCCAAGGCGGCCAAGGCGGGGTGCCGCCGAGCGGCGGGGCGGTTCGTTCAACAATCCATTTCTTGAACAGCACCACCCCGGCGCTTCGCGCCAACCCTCCTCGTCGTGTCTCGTCGAAGAGGGGAAACCTGTCCGCCACGACGTCTGCAGTGCTGCCGTCAGGCGCAACTCCACGTTCAGCGTTCGCCAAAACTGAACAGAAGACCGGCCGTCGCTTCGAATCCGTGCACTTTGGCGTTGAAAAAATTAGGCATGGTCCGTCCCCGAAAGTCGGCGCGCAAACCCATCGGCCCCCACAAACGCTGCCCCTTGACCCCGCCGCCGTAGCTGAAGTTGAAAAAGGTGTCGCCCTGGGAAATGACAAATGGCGTGGTGGTCTGAAGGATCGGGCCTTTCCGAATCGGCTCCGCAAGCGGCATTGCATAAACAGCCTCGTTGTGGTCGGTCTGGTTCACCGAACTCATGATGTCCACCGTCAACCCGCCGATACCGAGCGAGGCGAACGGCACCACGCCCCGGTAATTCACGCGATGGAAGTTGTAATTTCCCGCCACTTCATAGAGCCACGCGTGCGAACGATACGAATAGCCTCGGAAGTTGAACTGATTCATGTACCCGCCGTTGCCTTCGATGCTGAAGTTGTCGGTCAGGGCCACGTCGCCCTTTAAGCCGAATATCGCCGGATTCTTGAAATCGAGTGCTTTCTTGTAGTCGGTCATCATCTGACCGCCGGCGTAAGGATGGAACTCATACTTTTGCGCAAAGGCCGGCATGCTGCCGATGCTCACCACCAAAGCCACCGTCAGAAACAGGCGCTTGACTGAAGTCTCCATGTTTGAACCTCACTGTTAGATTGAACCGACAAACTAACGGCAAGTTCGATGCCGCCGGACAAAGTTGCGGCGATCCTCTCGCAAGGCAGGTTTAGCGGGGCTGTCACTTCGGCGCGAGGAGAATGTGCGTTCCCACGTGAGAACACCGGGACACACGCACATGGAGAACAGCAGAGCCTCGCATTTTGGAGTTCTCCGTTCGTAGAATGGAAGTATGGAGATGAAAACGCGCCTGGTGCGGTTCCGGTCGTTCTGGATCTTTCCGTGCGTCGCGATTGCTCTTCTCTATCTCACCGGCCCCGGCGACAAGCGCTACCTTCCCTTGTTGTTTTCGATCGGCCTGTTGTTATGGACGCTGATCGAATACCTGTTCCACCGGTTTGTGCTGCACGTGGAGTTTCGCAGCCCCTTGGTCAATAAAGTCGCAAACGCATCGCACCTCGGTCATCACAAAGCGCCCAGGGACGGGAGCCAGATTCTGGTCCATCCATCCTTTGGCATCGTGATTTCCGCGATTCTCTTCGGACTGTTCTTTGTGATTACCGGTGATCCCTTCCGGGCGGCCGGGTTGATGACGGGAATCTGGGCCGGTTTTCTCTACTATGAAATGGTTCACTACCGCGTCCACATGAGTCTGAAGAGTTCCCCGGTCCTTCAACAGCAGAGGCGGGCACACTTCTATCACCACTTCTCGGATTCTTCGCGGTGTTTTGGCGTGACCTCGCCGCTATGGGACTACGTTTTCGGGACCCGGCGATAGGAAGGTTCCTTCATTTCCTGATCATCTTGAGAATGCCTTCGTAGGCGCCAGGCGAGTTCCGGTTCAGCCATTCGATATATCTCTCGGCGCCTTTTTCGAGGTTGCGATAGAGCAGCGGGTTATTGCGGACGCGGCGCAGATCCTGGATGAAGGTCTTCATCCGTTCCCAGACGATCAGCATTTCGCCGCTGTTTTCAAAGAAGAGTTCATCATGAAGGATGCCGCGCACGACGAAGGATGCGGCCATGTCCCAGTAGGTGCCGACCATGCGGTAATAGGCATTCTGGTCGCTTCCCATCGGATACTTCTCGAGCGCCTCGGCCAGAGAGTTCGCGGAGAAATTTCCGGTGAACCACGCCCGCGCCGCGCGAAGTTTGTCTTCGCGGCGCATATCGTACAGTTTCAAAATCAGTTCGGCGTCGTTGTACGTGGCATGGATGTGTGACATGGGGTAACTCCGTTTGCTTATGATTTCAGACGTTGAGCTTTGAAGGCCGCCTCCCTGGCTTCCTTCAGTTGCTCTTCCAGTTGCGTGATCAGGCGTTTCGACCGGCGCCGCTCGGCTTCCAGTTCTTCGGCCATGTCTTGAGCCTTGCGCTCGGCGCGCGATTTAAGGCGATTGTTCTCGTCGAGTTTGGTGTCGAATTTTTCCTGTAATTCCGCCGTCACCTGGTTCCGGGCGGAGTCCTGAGCGGCCGGGATTGCGCGCTCGAGTTCGGCGACTCTGGAGTTCAGGCGTTCGCGCTCGTCCTTCAGTTCAGCCAGAGCCGACTGCAGTTCATGTTCGAGCCGCTGCCGTTCCCGCGCCGCTTCGGCAAGCTTGGGTTCGTACTGTGCGCGCATCTCCTGAAAGATCTCGGCGCGCATCGTGTCCTGGGTTCGCAGAAGGTCATTTTCAAGATGAGTGACTTTCAGGATGAACTGATCGCGTTCGGTCTCCCACTGGATTTTCGCTTGTTCGAATTCCTTCTGCCACTGGTCGGCCGATTTGACACCTGCCCCTGCGGACCCCGGGGGAAGCTTCCCCAGTTTCTCCAGCAGCGCGCGCCTCGCCGCGTCTTTTTTTTCCTCGGCGGCGCCGCCGGATTTCTTGAAGCGTTCGACCTCCGCAGTAAGGCGGCGCTTTTCGCCTTCCCACTGCAGTTGCCATTCCTGTTTCGCGTCGTCCAGGCGCGCCTCCACCTGTTCGCGAACGGCCATGGCCATTCGGGCGGGATTGTTGGACCGTTCCATCGCTTCGATAACCGATCCCTGCATGGACGCGATCTGGACCTTCAGATTGTTCTTCTCGCTTTCCCATTTGGCCCGTGAAGTCTGCAACTGCTGCTCCAGGTCCTGGCGCAACCGCATCGACTCTTCCAGCTGAAACCGCAGTTCGGACTGGAGATCGTCGGCCACCTGCGCTCGCGCCGACGCCTTGGCGCGTTCCACCGATTCTTCGAGCTGCTCGATCTCCGCGGAGAGTTTGCGGCGCTCCGAACGCCACTGGTCGCGGGCGTTCTCGTATTCCTCTTCGAGATCGTCGTGCTGCCGTTTGATGTCTTTGAGTTTGAGTTCGAATCGCTTCTGGATTTCCTCGACGATCTGTTCGGTCGCGAAGTCCGACCACGCCACGGCGTAAACATCGATCGGCTCGTCTTTGCCCTTCATCTCGGCCTTGCCGAAATTGGCGCACTGGTAGCCGGAGGCCTTGGCGGCATCCAGAAGGACATCGGTAATCAGGATCTGTCCCGGTTTCGCCTGGTGTTGAACGCGGGCGGCAGCATTGACCACATCGCCAAAGACGTCGTTGTCTTTCAGAAGGCCAAGACCGGTGTGCACGCCAATTTTGATATGAATCTGTTCTTCCGCCGAACGGGCTTCGTTATGAACCGCCAGCGCCCGCTGCATACCGACCGCGGCTTTCACGGAACCGACCGGATCCGTGAAACACGCCATGATCGCGTCGCCGATGGTCTTGACGACGCGTCCGCCCACTTCCTGGATTACCGGGAAAAGCAGGTCGTTGTGGCGCTGCACCATCGCCATACCGGCGACGTCGCCATTTTTCTCGAAGTATCGGGTGGAGTCCTTGATATCACTGAAGAGGATGGTCACCGGCGTCCTCATCCTCTCCAGTTCTTGTTCGGCCAGGGCTTTGGCCTCCAGGAGCTCCTGGAACTTATCTTTATCCATAAAAAAGAGGAGCCAAAGTATAGCAGATTAGCCGAACGGGAAACGGCTCTCCCGGTGAACTATGGCGTGCCGTTCTGCCGTGGCCTCCGGGGTCGCAGCATATCCTCCGGACAACACCGGCACCGCAGGAACGCCCTGCCGCCGGATTTCATCGAGAACGAACCGGGCGCGCGCCGTATCCCTTCAGGGTCAGGTTCAGCTCACCGTACCGGTCGCCGCCAGCGGCATCGACGCCGGCCAGATAGAACGCGCATCAACGGAAGGTCACCGTCATTGGATTTCCATTCCGGTCGAACAAATAGATTGTGCCCGCAGTGCCCGCCGTCACTTGGGAAAAGCCTCCACCGACCATCACCAATTGCATTTCGTAGCCGCTGCCAAAAGCAACGTGCGGGAACAACAACTCCGAACTGGTCTGAATGGAATTCTCGTTCACCGGCGAGTTGGCGGTGATGATGAATTCTCCGCGTTCGTTGTAACGGCCTCGGAGCCCCGTCATCGAAAACCCGCTCCCGGTCGCGCGAAGAACGCCGGAAAACGGCGCCGGCAACGACGCGAAGCCCGGGATTTGACTGAGGAACATCGCGACATGGCCGTTCGCGGGAATCGTAAGCGTGGTCGCCACACCGGCCGGCGTTCCGTCCATATTGAATAATTGCAGGTTCACCGTTGCCGGCGATCCAGTTCGGCCGGCCAGGGCGACACCGGTCTGTACCAGCGCGCCCCGGCTTTCGACGAACATGTGATAAGCGTCCCCTCCATCGTCCGCGATAACGGTGGCTTGAGTGACCGTGACGCCGGTTGACCGGTATGCAAAAATACCCATCGCGTAAGGCCCCACAAAAGTGTGTCCGCCGGGCGAGCCTTTGAAATCGTCCGCCACAATCCGGACGGAACCAACCGTGATTCCAGATCCGGTTCCCGAAGTGCGAAAGCGAAATGAGCTTCGCGGTTGAATGGAATACCGGTCCGGCGCGGCGAAGGAAGTCACCGGTTGCCCCGTGGACGACAGCCATTGAAGAGACCCTGAAATGGCCTGCTCTGTGGGATTCACGAGAACGAAGTCCGTGCTCCAACCGCCGCCGTCCGCAAAGTGAGGCAACGTTTGTGAGGCGCCTAAACTCTGGAGTCTCGCCACGGGAAGCGTCGCGATCAGAAACTCATTCCGTTCGTTGGTCACTCCTCGCAATGCAACCGCCGATACCAACGCGGAAGCTGTAAACGTCAATGTTCCTTGAAAGCCGGCAGCGCCATTAAACGGAGCCTCGTTCAGAAAGGCCGAAATCTGCCGGTTCGGTCCGATCGTCGTTGAACCTTGCCGGGAGTTGGCGCCGCTGGAATCGGTGAAGTAGAAGTCGACGGTGACGGACTGCGCATTCGGATTTGCAATCGCCAGTCCCGTATTGATGGCGCCGCCGACTTCGGCAAAGATTCGTCCGGACGGCGTCAACGGCACGGCAGGGACGGACGCCTCCGACACCAGCACCCCTCCGGATCGATAACCGAAAATAGCCATGCCTTCCGGTAACGGACGTCCGCAGCAGACCTGGATACGCGAATAGCCGGTCGTCAGGCTGGACTGCCCGGCCGAGGAAACAGAAAAGCCGCCCCGGTCTGCGATGCTGAACTGAAGTGCGGACGTTGTCCGGGAATCCGGATTCGTGATCCGGGAGATTGTACCGCCCAGGGCCACGACAAAAATCTCTCCCGCCTCGTCTTCACCGAACGACGATATGTTCAGGGAAGTGTCGGTCAACACCGAAGCCACGCCTCCCTGTAAGATGAAGATCTCGCCCGAACAGTAGTCTCCATAGACGTAGGCGCCATAGGGCAGCGATTGCTGCGATCCGCGATACACGTAGCCGCCCGTGATCGAGCATCGGCCGTTCGTGGAATGATCGTATTCCGCGATCGGCGGTATGAGCCCCGGCGTCGAACAAGACGCCGGTCCCAGATTGGTGCATCGTGTGCCTTCGACCGCCCGCCATCCGAAATTACCGCCGTTGGTGATGATGTCGACTTCCTCCCGCTCGTTCTGTCCCACGTCACCGGCATAGAGTTGCCCGGTCGCGCGATCGAACGAGAAACGCCACGGATTCCGCAACCCGAGGGCGAAGATCTCGCTGCGGCCGCGGGTGGACACCAAAGGATTCGAAGGAGGGGATGTATACGGCGCGACATTAATATCGATGCGTAGCACCTTTCCCAGCAGCTCGTCCGGATTTTGAGCCCGGTTGCCCGGATCGTTGCCCGACCCTCCGTCCCCCATGCCCACATAAAGATATCCGTCGGGCCCGAACTCGATCATGCCGCCATTATGGTTTTCAAACGGCTGCGGAATCACCAGGACCACGCTCTCAGGGGAATCGGCAACATTTGAATCGGCCGCCGAAACGAAATACCGCGCAATGACTGTCGCTCCGTCGGGCCGGCGCGTGTAGTTCACAAAGAACTGCCGGTTCACCGCAAACTGCGGGTGAAAAGCAAGGCCGAGAAGTCCTCGTTCGCCGCCTGCGAGAACCCGGCTCGAAATATCGAGGAAGACTGCGCGAGCCGTCGAATTCGGCTGCATCACCAGAATCCTGCCCGGTTGCTCCACAATGAACCGGCGATTTGTGCCATCGTGAGCATTGGTGAAATAGACCGGTTGATTCAATCCCGTCACCACCGCTTCCAGATTGATCCGGACCGGCTGGGCATCCAGGATCGAGGCGAACCCAAGAACAACCACCACGATGCAAGCGATGAATAAGCGGATCGGACAAAAAAGATCCCGACCATGACCGGCGGTTCGAAGGCGGGGCGCCGCGGAGCGGCGGGACGGTTTGTGCGACAAAATCCATTTCTTGAACAGCACCACCCCGGCGCTTCGCGCCACCCCTCCTCGTTGAGGAGGGGAAAACGCTTTTCCTCGATTTCCATTCATTTTCACCTTCTTCTGCCGCGATCATCGGGAACAAGAATCCTCCTTATCATTCGGATCGGAATGCTCCCCTGCCTGACGAACTCGTTGTGAAATTCTTCCAGCGTAAAGGACGGACCTTTCGCCTTCCTGTAATCGTCACGCAGCTTGTAGATCTGAAGCTTGCCCAGCGAGTAATAAAGATAAGTCGGATTGTACGCGCCGCGCCGTGCTTCTTCGTACGCGACGGAAGGCTCCTGAAATGCCTTCTGTTCGAAAAGTCTGGCGCCCTGCTCGACGGTCCAACCCGCGGTATGCAGCTTCATGCCGGCGACCCAGCGCACATCCCGCAACAACGCTTCGCTCAACTGGGCCAGACGAAGGCGGGGATCGCCATTTCCGAAGCCTTCTTCGAGCATCATCTGTTCGGTGTAGTGTGCCCAGCCTTCGGCGTTGCTCCAGCACAGAATGATTTTTCGGGTCTTTGTCGGAAACTGTTTCGCGAAAAGAAACTGGATATAGTGACCGGGGTATGCCTCGTGGACGGTAATGATCTTCATCACCGGCTTATTGAACAGGCGCAGGTGCTCTTCCTTGTGCGTTGAGTCCCATTCCTTCTCGGGCGGGGTCACGTAATAAAACGCTTCGGTGGCTTTCGTTTCAAAAGCGCCGGGCGTGTCCATCATGGCAAACGCTCCGGCCCGTGCGTAAGGCGGAGTTTCGGTGATGGCCGGCCGAACCTCGGAAGGTATGCTGACAATCTTCCGGCGCCGGATGAACTCCAGAATTTCGTCCACCGTCTTCTGCGCATCCGGAATCAGAGTGTCCTCGGTTGGATGGTCTTCCGAGATCATCTTCATCACCTCGCCCGGCGTCCTGGAGGGATCGATCTGCATGGCGGTCGCAATGAAATCGCGGTAATCCTTATCGAGATTCCGTTCGCCGATTTCAAGCAGTTGATCGATTGGGATATCGACCATTTCTTCGTAGCTCAGCTTCTTCGCAAAGTTTTCCGCGCCGATCGCATAGGAGCCGTGTGATAACGGCAGCAGCCTCTCGAGCCAGGCCGTGGCGTCGTTGAACGACCGGATCGCCGCGCCGTTCGCGGCATGAAAGGTTTCCAGCAATTCCGCATTGTCGCCGGCGGCCGTTTTCGCCCAGTCGGGAACGGTCTCTTTGAAGAATCCGGACGAACCGGCCGAGATCCTGATGGCAAGATCCGTGAATTCACGCGGCGGATTCCGGACGTTCTGCTTCATGGCATCGAGCAGGGCCGGCACGGCCCTCAGGCGTGCAATCACGGCTTTCAGGCGCTCCTCTTTCGGCGCGAAGTCCCGTTTGATCAGGCCGTCGATGGAGCCGCCCGGCAACTCGACGTACTGCATCGGGTTGTTTTGCCATGGTTTCAGTGTCTCGAGATCGAGCAGTTCCGCTTTGATCTGGCAAGCCAGAATCTCCGCATCGATCGCGCAGTCGCTGCTGAGCTGGTTCACGTTCAACCGATCGAGGTCCGACTGCAGCGTCTTCAGGACCTCAATCCGATGAGCAATGGCGGGCGCGGAATAGTCTTCGAGGACGGAGTCGTACTGGTGAAGTCCGGCGGCGGTTCCAAACGTCGGAGCCCAATTGAACAGTTCATCGAAATACGTGTCGACGAACGACGTAAAGTCAGCCATGCAGTGATTCTATTATCAAGCCTTTCGAACGAGGAGGCCGTCTTCGCTCATCTGACGGAAAGACTCAGCGTCACGCCGGACTGGCTGAAAAAGCGGAGCGATCCGGAAGACGATTGATCGGTCGTGCCGTTGAACAGGACGAACTGGGTGGTGTAGCCGGCACCGTCCGCGAAGTGCGGGAAGAACAACTCCGACGTCGTGGAACCCGCGGACTCGCTCGAAGGCTGTGTGGTGGTGATCAGAAAATCCCCACGCTCGTTGTAGCGGCCCCTCAATCCAACGACGGCGATGCCGGACGGCGAACTGGTCGACGCGATTCTCAGAACGCCCTGAAGCGGATTGGGAAGATTCTCGAACCCGCGAATCTGACCGACGAACATCGCCACCTGCCCGTTACCCGGCACGGTGACCGTTCCGGTCAAACCCGTGGAAACACCGGCAAGCGTGCTCAGTTCGAAGGTGACCGTCGCGGACGCGGGCGATGCGTTCATGATCGCGACGCCGGTCTGCATCGAACCAATGGATGATGTGTTGAAAAAACCCGAGGCCTCGGTATACAGCCGGAACGCCGCTCCGGCTCGAACCGCAGGAACGCCTGCCTCCGAAACGGTAATCCCGGCGCCGTTCCTGAACGAAAAGATCGCAACGCCCGACGGAGTCTGTGTGGAGGCTGCGGGCACAACGCGTATCGACCCGCTGACTGTTCCCGCCCCCGTATTTCCACTCGCATATCGGAACGATCCACGAGATGGAATGGTATACGGCACAGATGTGGAGGCAGCGCCGGCCTGTGTATAGAACTGAACGGAACCGGACATCGCGATGTCTGTGGGATTAACCAGCACGACTTGCGTCGTCCATCCGCCTCCATCGGCAAAGTGCGGAATGAGAACGGAGTCGGTCCCCGGCGAAGCGGCGAGATCCACCACCGGCAATGTGGTGATCAGGAATTCGCCGCGTTCGTTGGTCAATCCCCTCAAAGCAACCACAGCGACAGGCGCCGAAGCGGTAAAGGTGAAGGTTCCGCTGACACCGGTTTCTGCATTGAACGGCGCCTGATCGAGAAACGCGGCGATCTGCCCGTTGGCGGCAATTGTGGCCGAGCCCTGCGTGCCGCCACCCGAGTTGTTCGTGACGTAGAACGAGACCGTCACGCTTTGGGCATTCGGGTTGGCGATGGCGATGCCTGTATTCACGGCTCCGCCGACCTGGGCATAGATCCTGCCCGATAAGATCGCTGTCGTTGCGGGAACGGCCGCTTCGGAGACAAGGGTGTTGTTTTGACGGAACCCGAAAATCGCCATTCCCTGCGGAGATGTCGATCCGGCGCCCGGCGCGACGCGCCCGAATCCGACCGTGGTCGAGCTTCCTGTCCCCTGGCTCGCCGACGTATACGCCCCGCGCGATGCCACTGAAAACGAAACGGTGTTGGTGTCCGTGATCTTGGCGATGAACGCATCCATCAGGCCCTGTCTCGGACCGAGTGGCGAAGCCGTCGGGAAATTCGACGACGATGTCTGGCCCGCGATGTAAGCGTTGCCGGAATTGTCGAGAGCGATCGCGTTTCCGGAGTCGTTACTCGATCCGCCAAGGTAGGTGGCGTACGTGAGAGACGCCCCTGTGGAATTGAGTTTCGCCACGAATGCGTCCGTCACCAGTTCGGTTCCACCGGCGAACGCCGGCTGAACCGCTCCTGCCACCGGAAAGTCGGTTGAACTCGTCGTTCCAGTGACAAACGCGTTACCGGCGGAATCGACCGCGAGGGCATTCCCGGCATCATCGCGAAAACCGCCAAGAAGCGTCGAATATATCAATGTGCCGGACCCGTCCCATTTCGCAATGAAGGCGTCCGTGCCGCTCAGCGAGGAGGCATAGATCGTGTTCGAATTCGCCGGGTCGATGGCAAATCCCGTGATCCTTGTCGTCGAAAGACCCGCGGGCGTCCAGGCGATGCCGTTCGTGCTGGTGAACACACGGAACGCATTGGATTCACCCACAGCCGCGTAGAGCGTTCCTGTCGACGCAATCATCCCGATCGCACCGATCTGGACACCCGAAATCAAACTCGATATCCCGGCGTTTGATGCCAGCCAGCCGCTACCGCCGTTCACGCTTCGGAAAATACCCACGGAATTCGTGCCCGCCAACATCAGGTTCGGATTCCGCGGGTCGATCACAAGGGCATTGATATTCGGGTCAAAGAGCCCGGCGCTCGAAATCGTCCAGGTGGCGCCGCCATCGACGCTTTTATAGAGCCCGCCGGTCGTGCCGGCAAACAAAGTGGATGGGATTGCCGGATGGAGAGCGATGACATTCACGCCCAGAATCGTCAGGCCATTGTTGATCGCGACCCAGGTGGCTCCGGCGTTCGCGCTCTTGTACACGCCGATGCCGTCGCCACCCGCATAGATCGTGGACGGTGACGTGCGGTCAATCACCAGCGTCGTCACAAAGGCGCCGCTCAAACTCGTCGGCGTCCAACTGGCGCCGCCATTCGTGCTCTTGTAGACGCCTGCCCCGCGTGTTCCTGCGTAGAGGATGGCCGGGTTCTGCGGATCGACCGCGATGGCGTGCACTCTCGAATCCGCTTCCATTCCGGTGAACGATGCCGTCCAGGTGAATCCGCCGTCCGTGCTCTTGTACAGGCCGCCCACACTTTCGTCATCGCCGCCCGTATAAATCGTCGGAGGCGTCGTGGGAGCAATGGCGATGGCGTAGAGCGACGATCGGGGAACGCAGGATGAATTACAGAATGCCGGACTGCCGCTCCAGTTTGCGCCTGCGTCCGTTGTCTTGAAAACGGGACCGCCTGCTGCGCTGCGCTGGAGTGCTGCGGCGGTCGTGGGAAAGTTTCGAGTGGAAGTGACGCCTGTCACGTAGACGTTTCCTGCCGCATCCAGCGTAATGGCGTTGCCGGCTTCGTCATCGAGGCCGCGAAGGTAATTCGTGTACAAGACCGCGCTTCCGGCCGCGTTTAGTTTCGCGACAAACACATCCGTCGCCGTCGTAATCGCGGACGGCTGGGCGGGCGGAGGGGTGGCGCTGGTCAAATAGACGCTCCCCGCAGCGTCCACGGCGATGCCCCGAAGGTCACTGGCCCCGGCGGGGCCAGTGCCGAAGTAGGTGGAGTACACCAGGTTTCCCAGCGTGCTCAGCTTGGACACGAATCCGCCGTGGAAAGAGGCCGCCGAATAAGGGCTGACCATCGGAAAATCGGACGACAACGTCCGGCCCGCCACGTATGCATTGCCGGCAGAATCAACAGCGACCGCGCGAGCCTCGTCTTCGGCGGTCCCCCCGAGATAAGTCGAAAACATCAACGCGGACCCGTTCGCATTCAGCTTCGACACAAACGCATCCGAACAGTTCCCATTCGGATCGGCACTGCACGCCCGCTTGAAAGCGTTCGCCGTCACCGGAAAATCCGGCGAGGTCGTACGCCCGGTGACCACGACATTGTTCGACGCATCCAGCGCAATCGAGACCGCATCGTCGTCGCCGCTTCCGCCAAGGTAGGTGGAATACACCAGCGCGGTGCCGGCTGCATTGAGTTTGCTGACAAACGCGTCGCTGAATCCGAAGTCGGGATCCGGTGTGCCTGCTCGAGGCTGGAGTGGCGTTCGGGTCTGAAAGTCGGTCGACGTCGCCGATCCGGTCACATACACGCTGCCGCTCGAGTCTGTCGCGATTCCGCGCGCGCTGTCGTCACCGTTACTTCCGCCGAGATACGTGGAGTACGTCAAAACCGGATCGATCACCAGCGGCCGGTGACGGTCGTACTTGCCGATGTTGAACGCCACGGTCCGGGAGTCGATGAGCCGGTAATTCCCCTCAACGCTCTCGCGGCCTCCAGGCGATGCCTGATAAACGATGGGCTTGTGCTGCACCACCTCCGACCGCCCGGACTTCACGTGAAGGTTGCCGGCGCCGTCGATGGCGAGGGTCTCCACATGATCGAAAGTAATCTCGATCCGGCGCGGATCGGCTCCGGGAGAAACGATGAAGTCGTATTCGAGCTTCGATGGGTTCCCGTAATAAGCGACGTCGATTCCCGGATAGACGCCGGCCTGGCGGATCCGCTCGAATGTGGGAATGTGGACGAGCCAGCCGGAAGGGTCGCTCCCACGCAGATAGCTCACGCTGCCTTGAAGTTTTCCCTCGCCTCGAAACCTTGCGTCACCTTTTGCGCGGCGCAGGCGGAAGGCCACAGAGAAATGACGAAGAAGGACTTTATTCCCCGTCGCACCGATGACGATGCTGTAGCCTTCACCGCGCGCGACGAATCGAGCGTCCGAACCGGCTTGTCCCCGGTTTTCTTCGAAACTCAGGGGAAGTTTTGCGAATTCGCTGCCGGCCTCGAGCGAGACCGCGAACAGCATGACGAAGGCAAGAGTGATGAGTCGTCTCATGTTGTTAGACGCCGGCTAGAGGAAGTGTGACTGAATCGGCGACGCCACCCCAATTCGCAGAACGGAGACTTTTCCCCGCCTTGGCCAAGGCGGGGTGCCGCGAAGCGGCGGGGCGGTTCGTTCAACAAAGTCGATTTCCTGAACAACACCACCCCGGCGCTTCGCGCCACCCCTCCTCGTCGAGGAGGGGAAAACGCTTTTCCTCGACTTCGCCTTATCGGGACAGCAGTGCCACGTCGAGGAGGGGCAAACGCTTTTCCTCGATTTCGCCTTATCGGGACAGCCGTTCCTCGTTGGAGAGGGGAAACTCTCGCCGGGGTGTTGCCGCCGATTCATTCACACCTTCACGGTTCGGGTTGCAGGCGTTACTGGAACAGTTCCGTAATCGGTTGTCCGGGATACGGAGTATTCGTGGGAATGTATTCGAAACCGCGGCCGAGAGGATCGTCCCGCAGGGTTTTCGTGTAGTTGATTCCCAGCGCAGAATAAATGGTCGCCGCAATGTCTTCCGCGTACACAGGGCGGCCGGGGGACCAACCCGGATCCTCGACATATGCTCCGTCCGCCGTTGTCTTGCCGATCACGCGTCCGCCCCGCACGCCGCCGCCACCGACGATCGCCGAGTGCACGAAATAGTGATCGCGTCCGCCCTGAGTCGTGAGCCGGCCGACGGTGCGCCCGAATTCGCCCTTCGCCACGATCAGGGTCTCATCCAGGAGCGTCTTGCCGTTTGAGCCGGGAGTCAGCGAGAGATCGGACATCAGGTTGGCCAACCCCAGATCGAGTTGCTGGGCGGGCCGGTAGACTCCGGCGTTGGCCTGGTAGATGTTCGTATGGTTGTCCCATCCGCCATGGTCGATCTGGATGTATCGGACGCCAAGATTCGACTGCAGGACATTTCGAGCCGTAACGCACGCGTTGCCGAAGCCGGAATTCCCATACCTCAACTGGTCTGCCGTGGTGAACCGGAACGTATTCGCGACAACGTTGTCGTACATCATGCGGCGCGCCGAAGAATAGTAGTCCGACATCTCCTCGAACTTGGCGCCCATCGGCGAGCCGGCTGCGCGCAACGAGGAATCCAGCGACTGGAGCATGTTGTAGCGCGTCGTGAAAAGCGCCTCGCCGTCCGGATTCGTGAGATTGGCGATCCCGCCGGGGTTGGGCCCCACATCGAAAGGAGAAAACTTGCCCGAAAAATATCCGGCGCCCTGCAATGCGCCGCCGCTGCTCATCGAGAGAAATCCCGGGAGCTTTTGCGCCGCGGTCCGCTGGGACTCGAACTCATACGCGACGATCGATCCGATATTCGGAGCGATCTTGCCTGTCGCACTGGTCGGACTGCGCGCAATCTGATTCCAGGACTGAAGAAGAGAATGGACCAGCGCCGACGACTGGCAGCTCCGGACGATCGAGAAATTGTTCAGGTTGAACTGCCCCGCCAGCGCGGGCATCAGCCCGCCGGGCCAATCCGCGCCGTTGATCGTGGTGGGATTGAAGTTGGCCGGAGTCCACGAACCCACTTTCAGATCGAGGGTATCCACCTGGCTTGGAGCGCCGGGCAGCAGAAGGAAAATGACGTTTTTCGCGGTGCCGATGATGGTGGCCTGCTGCGTGTAGGAGCTCTGAGCAAACATTTCCATTGGCGACACGAAGCAACCGGTCAGTCCGGCAGCCGCGAATTTGAAAAAAACGCGTCGATCGATGATCGGATCCATAGTCACCCTAATAGTTGAAAAGGAAGTCCAGTTTGTTCAGCAGCACCCATTGAAGACTCTCAGTCGCCGCGCGCATTCCGAGCTGGTTGAACAGCGGAAGAAAATTCGTGGTTTCCTGAGCCGTCGGGTTCCGGGACAACGTGCTTTGGAACATCGTCCGGATAATCGTGGCCGGATCGTTCGTCTGCGACAGCAGCGCCGACACACGCGATCCCGCATTGTTCTGGTGAATACGCGTCATGAGGAACTGGCCGTTCATCATGTTCATTGTCTGCAGCGCCGTTCCGTCATCGCGCCGCGGATTCTGATCGCGGTCGCCTCTTCCAAACGACTGCATGAACTGGAGCGCCTGGTTTGCGCCCCGCAGGGGTTCACGCGGCTCGGGCAGCTGCATGGCCCACTGAACGGGAGGCAGATAGTCGAAGGTGTAATTGCTCAACACGCCCGTCGCCTTCTGAATGGCGTCATGAACTTCTTCGGCGCTGAGGCGGCGCACATATTTCCGCGCGTAGTACGGAACGTAATCGAGTTTCCATGTCCCGGGATACGTGGCCGAAAGCTGGTAGGCATTCGACTTCGCAATCAGGCTCATCAACGCGCGCAGATCGTACTTGTTGTTCTGAAACCAGGCAGCCAAAGAGTTCAGCAGTTCGGGATTCGTCGGCTGTAGAGTCCACGGCGCCGGCGGCGGGCTGGCCGGGTTCAGGCGGGCCAGATCGAAGGAGTTCGATGGAGAAACAAACGCCTCGACCATGAGTTGTTCCCAGATGTAGTTCACAATGGCGCGCGAGAACTGAATATCCGACGTGATCTGCCGCGCGAGAGCCTGCCGGCGATTTTCACCGGGACTGATCGTGGCGCCGTTCGCCAGAAAAGGATTCCTGGGAGCGATCAGCGCCAGGCCGCCCGTGGGCTGGCGCGAACTGCGATTGCCGGTGGTGGTGTTGAGACGGTAGTCGCCGGCCGTGTTCTCGGTCACCACATACTTCGCAATGTTCTGCATTCCGGGAATCGCCTGCCGCTGCATATTCACGCGGGCAAAATAGGCGGACAGTCCCCACATGTTCAGGCGGGTCTGTTTGGAACCCCAGAGGTTGACACCGTCCAGATGGCGGGCGCCATCATGGCAAAGGAGACAATCGACGGTGTTGATGCCCAGGAACATGGACGCCGTGTTCACGGCCATTCCATCGTACGTATCCTGAATGGGACCCATCGGAATCTGGCCGCCGACGATCCAGTTCGGCTCGCCTTTCACAAAGTTGTCGCCCGTTGCCGAAATCAGGTCGCGGGCGATCTGGTCGTAGGGTCTGTTTTGAGTGATCGCATC
>JAHFTY010000086.1 GCA_023265365.1 Acidobacteriota bacterium | reverse complement strand
TGTCGATGAAGTTCTTCCGCTGGATCGCGCCCGCATCAATCGTGTTTTCCGGCGCCGACAACTCGTAGATATACCGGATGACTTTGGCGGTTGTTGCGGTGCGGCCGGCAAAGCGCGCCTCGGCGTCCAACTTGAATTCTTCGGGGTTATCGAGATAGGAACAATCCTTTTGGCTTTGAGCGCCGGAAACGAGCACTCCCGATAACAGGATCAGGCCAAATGTGGCGAACGTCATGGTCCGCCACCTGGTAGGAACCTTCATTCAGTCACCTCTTGCTGCGCAGTTATACACCAATGACACAGACTCGCAAATTCCGGTTTAACCGCGATTAGGAGTTATCGCCATCCAGAAGACCGCCGAGAGCGCCCAAAACTGAACCTTCTTCACGTCTCCGGCCACCTGCCGCAGGCGCTGCGGCAATGATTCGATTGGCGAGACGGCTCAGCGGTAAAGACTGCAACCACACGCGCCCAGGCCCCCGCAGGGTTGCAAAGAACAGTCCTTCGCCGCCAAATATAGCGGATTTGATATTGCCCACAAACTGAATATCAAAGTCGACCGAGGGCTGAAGGGCCACCACACATCCGGTATCGATACGCAAAAGCTCCCCCGGGGCCAGGGTCCGCTCCAGAAGAGTGCCGCCGGCATGGACAAACGCATAGCCGTCACCCTGCAGCCGCTCCATGATGAATCCCTCGCCGCCGAACAGCCCCACGCCCAGCCTTCGCTGAAACGCGATACCGATGCTGACGCCTTTCGCGGCAACAAGAAACGAGTCCTTCTGCGCGAGCAGCTCGCCTCCCACATCCGACAGCTTCACGGCAACGATCTTTCCCGGATACGGCGCGCCGAACGCGACGCGTTTCTTGCCCACACCGCGGTTGTGAAAAACGGTCATGAAAAGGGACTCCCCCATCAACACCCGCTTTCCGGCGCCGACGAGCGCATCCAGGAATCCGCGCTGTTGTGCGGATCCGTCGCCGAAGATCGTCTCCATCTCGATGCCCTCTTCCATGTACATCATCCCGCCGGCTTCCGCCACGGCCGCTTCTCCGGGATCCAGTTCCACCTCGACGTATTGCATGTCGTCGCCAAAAATCTTGTAATCCACTTCGTGCATTGCTGGCATGTTGGTCGTCTCCTTCCTTCGTTCCGCATGATATACGTCCCTTTGTGAAGCGGAGTTCCTTTTTCAACACAACACAAGGCAGGACATGAGACCCCACGCGCGATTCGACGTCATCGTCATCGGAGGCGGGGCGGCCGGCCTGATGTGCGCCATCGAAGCCGGCAAGCGGGGCCGGCGCGTCGCCGTGCTCGAACACAACAATGAGATCGGCAAGAAGATCCGCATCTCCGGCGGCGGACGCTGCAACTTCACCAACACCGGAACCGAACCGGACCATTTCATCTCCGAAAACCCGAATTTCCACAAGTCTGCCTTGTCCCGATACACGCCTGCCGACTTCGTGCACCTCGTGAGGAAGCACGGCATTCGATTTCACGAAAAGAAACTCGGCCAGCTCTTCTGCGACGGCTCCTCTCAAGAAATCATCGACATGCTCGCCGGCGAATGCCGGTCCGCGAACACGCAGATATTCACCGGCTGCCCGGTAAGCCAGGTGCAGCCCGGCTTCAGGCTCAAGACCAGCCAGGGCGATATGGCCTGCGATTCCCTGGTGATCGCCACCGGCGGTCTGTCGATCCCGAAAATCGGCGCTACCGATTTCGGCTATCGCATCGCCGGACAATTTGGCTTAAGAGTCACGGAAACTCGCGCCGCGCTGGTTCCTCTCACGTTCGACGGCATGACGGGACGCGTCTTCAAGCAGTTGACCGGAGTCGCTGTCGACGCCGAAGTGACGATCCGCAAAACGCGGTTCCGGGAAAACATCCTGTTCACCCATCGCGGTTTGAGCGGACCCGCAATCCTCCAGATTTCGTCTTACTGGAAACCGGGCGACCCTATCGAGGTGGATTTTCTTCCAGAGATTTCCGAAGACGCAGAGGTTACCCCGCGCTCGATTCCTCATCTGCTTCCAAAGCGGTTCGCCCAAAAATGGAACGAGCTGTACGCGCCCGCCAAACCTCAGGAACAATGCTCTCGCACGGAGATGGACGCCTTCAGGGAAAAGCTCAGGCATTGCATCATCGCTCCCAGTGGAACTGAGGGTTATTCAAAAGCCGAAGTCACGCTTGGCGGCGTGGACACCCGCGAGCTGTCATCGAAAACCATGGAGTCTCAGCGCGTTCGTGGGCTGTATTTCGTCGGCGAAGTGGTGGACGTCACGGGCCACCTCGGGGGATTCAACTTCCAGTGGGCCTGGGCTTCCGGATTCGCTGCCGGACATCATGTCTAGCTTCCAGCCCGTGGCAGAAGTGGGTCAGATACCTCGGCGCCAATTTTCACAATTCGGGGTCAGACCCAAAGAACTGATAAAGCAAAGGTCTGACCCCACCGAGAATGGGCGCCGAGGTGTCTGACCCGGAATTGCCGTCTTCTGCCACGGGCTGCTCGGACATGATTCTTTTTGTGTGATCGATCGCAGGGACGTAGTAATGTTCGCATTCGACGGGACTCCAAACATTCACATGGCGCGCCGAAGGTCTGGAGCGGCGGCGGCACTTCCCAATTGAGAACAACGTCGAATGGACCCGGATGAGGTTTTCATGAAAAAGAGACTAATCACAGCCGCAACATTGATGATCGTGATCGTGTCGGTAACTGCGGGGCAGATCGCAACGCAGAAAGCTCCTTTCAACGACTCCATCAATAAGGACGCCCTCAAAGCAGACTTGTACTACCTCGCCGCGGACGGATTCCGGGGCCGGTTGACCGATACGCCTGAAAACGCGCTGGCCACCGAATACGTCAAGTCGCGGTTCGAACGCATGGGCCTGAAGCCGGCGAACAACGGATCCTTTTTTCAGCCGTACAATCTCGTGACCGCGACGCTCGGATCCGAGAACTCCCTGCAGATCATCAACGGCGAAAACGATCGCATTCAACTTCGCGCCGGCCAGGACTACTACCCGCAAACCTTCAGCGCCAATGCGCGCGTCCGCGGTCCGGTGGTGTTTGCAGGCTTCGGCATCACGTCGCCCGACCTGGCCTACGACGATTACAAAGGAAACGACATCCGAGGCAGGATCGTCCTCATCATCGACCACGAACCCGGCGAAAACGATCCCGCCAGTCCCTTCGACGGAGTCGTCACTGCTGAAGCCGCCGGCGCATTGAGAAAAGCGCTCGCCGCCCAGGCCAAAGGCGCCATCGGGATCCTGTTCGTCTCCGACGTTCACAATCACCCCCAGCCCGCCAACTTCGAAGCGGCCGCCCGCGGCGCCTGGCCAGCCCAACAGCCGATCGTAAGGCGCTTCACTCTCGCGTCCTGGGTGGACAAGATTCGCATTCCTGCCGCTCAGATCTCACCGGCGCTGGGCGAAATCCTTGTGCGCGGCACGGGCAAATCGCTGCCGGACCTTTCGAAATCCGCGGAGACCGCGGGCGGGATCACTCCTGTCGCATTGCCCGGAACTCAAGTGGAACTCATCGCGTCGGTGGACCGGCACGTGGTTCCGGACCGCAACGTGGTCGGCATGATCGAAGGAAGCGATCCGTTGATGAAAAATGAGTTCGTGATCGTCTGCGCCCATATCGATCACGATGGCGTGAACGCGGGCGGCCAGGTGATGAACGGCGCGGACGACAACGGATCCGGCTCCATCGGGCTGATCAACATCGCCGAAGCCTACGCGCAGGCCGCCAAAGCCGGGCAGCGCCCGAAACGGTCCATCCTCTTCGCCGACTGGAACTCGGAAGAACGCGGCCTGCTGGGCGCGTGGGCCTATACGGAAAGTCCGCTCTTCCCTCTCGACAAGACCGTCGCCGTCCTCAACATGGACATGATCGGCCGCAACGAAGAAGTACCTGAAGGCGGCGGCCCGCGTTTCCGCGGTCTCGATATTCAGACGGCGGAATCCAACAACAACGCGACCAACATCATCGGGTCCACACGCAGCCCCGACCTTAAATCGGCCGTCGAAAAAGCCAACGCCGGCTTCGGCCTCACGTTGCGATTCCGCTACGACAACAACACCTCGAACCTGATGCGACGCAGCGATCACTGGCCTTTCCTGCAGCGCGGCGTTCCCGGACTCTGGTTCCACACGGGCCTTCATCCGGATTACCACACGCCGAACGACAGGCCCGAAAAAATCAATTACGTCAAAATGGAAAAAGTGGCGCGCCTGGTCCACCAGATGAGCTGGAACCTGGCGCAGCAGGAAGACAAACCGAAACTCATCCGCGGATCGAAAACGCAGAATTGAAATGGACGACGACATCCTGAGAAAAGCACTCGTGAAGCTGCTCCGGGGAGGCGGAGCGCACGCCACCTTCGACGACACGGTGACCGGGTTTGCGCCGAAGCTTCTGGGCCTGAAACCGGCGGGATCGCCGCACACGCCCTGGCAGTTGATGGAACATCTGCGGATCGCGCAGAGGGACATCCTCGAATTCATGCGCGATGCGAAACACGTCTCCCCGCCGTTCCCCTCCGGTTACTGGCCGGAGACATCGGCCCCCCCCGACCCCAGGGCCTGGGATTCCAGCATTACCGCATTCAAAGACGATCTTCGAGAAATGCAACAACTCGTCCATGACACGTCGCAGGATCTTTCCAGGCCTCTGCTGCACGCCAACGGCGAAACGCTTCTGAGTCAGACGCTGTTGCTGGCAACCCACAACTCCTACCACATCGGACAACTGATAGGCGTCCGCCGCGCTCTTGAAAAGTGGGTGGAGTTCATGCCCTATGAAAAACGTTGAGACCATCGCCGTCGAACGAACTCACGCGGCCCGTTGCCGTGGACTGCTGACCCAATAAGGCGAAATCGAGAAAAGGCGTTTTCCCCTCCTCGTCGAGCTCGTCGAGGACACGGCTGTCCCAATAAGACGAAATCAGGGAAAAGCGTTTTCCCCTCCTCGACGAGGAGGGGTGGCGCGAAGCGCCGGGGTGGTGCTTTCGAGAAATCGCTTTTGTTGAACGAACCGCCCCGCCGCTTCGCGGCACCCCGCCTGGCCAAGGCGGGGAAAAGTCCCGTCCTGCGACTCCATGGTTTCATGTAAAAGCGACACCTAGGAGAGCCTCGTCATTCACCCATTCGTTCAGCGTTTCCTCGATCAGTTTCCAGACCGTGGATGGGTTATCCCGTCATTCGCCCGGAATCCCGCCGATACGGCGTGCTGAAATCGCTTACGTTTTCGAGTCCTACCTCTGGCGCTCGACGAGTTTCTTCACGCCGGACTGCACGCCTTGCGCAATCGACGCCGCTTCGTAGATCGGTTCGAGCACCTTGTGTTCGACCGTGTGAAGGGTTTTGTTCAGGTTGTCGATTGCGAGATGAATGTTCGATACAACCTGGTTACTGGTCTGGCCGATTCTATCCATCCGGCGCGTCAGGTGTTCGCTGCCCTGCCGGTAAGTACGCTTGCCCTCTTCCATCGAACCCTTCACGCGGTCGACCACCACCCGCAGCTTGTCGCTGACCTCGTCTCCGCGCCGCTCGATGAAACGCCGAGCCCCTTCGATCTTGCCCGGAATAATGGCGGTGGTCTCCCTATTGAAGACGGAGTCGCGGACGCGATGTCCCTGTTTCGTGAAGAACAGATAGCCGACCGCGCCGCCCATTGCGCTCGCGGCAAGGATATAGGGCACTTTGGAATCGTTCATAGATACGCCTCACTTCAGTGAATGTAGGCCCCGCTCAAACGAGGTGCCAACTGGAGTTAGCGCATGTTGGCTGCCAGGATTTTTTTGCGGAGGCGGATGGACTTTGGCGTGGCCTCGACAAACTCGTCCTCGCGTATGAACTCGATGGCCTGTTCGAGGTTCAGAATCCGGGGAGACACCAGGCGGATCGCCTCATCGGCCGTGGACGAACGCATGTTGGTCAGTTTCTTTTCCTTAACGATGTTGACGTCCAGATCCGCGGCCCGCGCGTTTTCCCCGACGATCATGCCCTCGTACACCTCCACACCGGGAGAGACAAACATTTCTCCCCTTTCCTGAAGGTTCCAGATGGCAAAAGCCGTCGCCTTGCCCGCGCGATCCGCGACCAGAGCACCGGTGGAACGTATCGGAATATCTCCCTGCCAGGGAATATATCCGTGGAAAAGTGAATTCATGATCGCCGTGCCCCGCGTATCCGTCAGGATTTCGCTGCGTAGTCCAATGAGTCCCCGCGTCGGCGCGTGAAACTCCAGACGGACGCGTCCCGAGCCGTGATTGACCATCTTCACCATCTTCCCTTTACGGCTTCCGAGTTTTTCGATGACGACGCCCAAATGGAGATCCGGACAATCGATGACCAAGAGTTCCACGGGCTCGTGCACGATGCCGTCGATGTCCTTCGTCAGGATCTCCGGCTTTCCCACCATCAGCTCGTATCCTTCGCGCCGCATGCTTTCAATCAGGATCGCGAGCTGCAATTCTCCCCGGCCCATGACGCGATGCGACTCCGGACCGCCCGCCTGCTCCACTCGAATCGAAACGTTGGTGAGCAGTTCCTTCTCGAGCCGGTCGCGAAGATTGCGCGAGGTGACGAGATGGCCTTCGCGACCCGCGAACGGCGACGTGTTGATCGTGAACACCATCGCGATCGTCGGCTCATCGATATGAATGCGCGGCAGTGGCGCGGGCGTGTCGGGGTGCGTCACCGTCTCGCCGATGTTGATGCCTTCGACACCGGCAATCGCCAGAACGTCGCCGGGGCGGCCGATCGTTTCGTCGACACGTTTGAGCCCTTCGAACGAATACAGTTTCGTGATGCGAAACTTGTGCAGCGACCCGTCCAGCTTAGCGATCGCGACGTCGTCTCCGAACCGCAACGTCCCATTGAACACGCGGCCGATGGCGAGCCGGCCGAGATAATCGCTGTAATCGAGATTCGCCACCAGCATCTGCAACACACCATCCGGATCGCCGGTGGGATGAGGAATGTTGGTCACGATCGACTCGAAGAGGACCCGCAAATCGTTCGACTCGTCCTCGAGCTTTTCCTTGGCAATCCCGGCGCGCGCATTTGCGTAGATGATGGGAAACTCGAGTTGCTCTTCGGTGGCGTCAAGATCGATGAACAGATCGTAGAGTTCGTTCACGACCTCCTGTACGCGCGCGTCCGGCCGGTCGATCTTGTTGATGACCGCGATCGCCGGCAGCCTGGCTTCGAGCGCCTTCATCAAAACGTAGCGGGTCTGAGGCAGCGGCCCTTCGCTCGCGTCGACGAGGAGCAGGACACCATCGACGATCTTGAGCGCGCGTTCCACCTCTCCGCCAAAGTCGCTGTGGCCGGGTGTGTCGACGATGTTGATCTTCACGCCGTGGTAACGAAGGCCTGTCGTTTTGGCGAGTATCGTGATGCCCCGCTCCCGTTCCAGGTCGTTGGAGTCCATCATCCGCTCCGCCACCTCTTCGTTCGCGCGAAACAGGCCGCTCTGCTTGAGCATGGCGTCCACAAGCGTGGTTTTTCCGTGATCGACGTGGGCGATGATTGCTATGTTGCGAATCTGTTCGTTGGCCATAACCAACCATCATAGCCGATATGCCAGACTCCGCGGCGTAGCCCGCCGGTGTTTTGGTCTCTTACTTGCCGCCAGATCAGTAATGAGCCGCGTGGTCTGGGAACTCATCGCCACAACATTCAACGAGTTCTGGGAAGACAAGGCGCAACGTCTCGGGGCGGCACTCGCGTATTACGCGGCGTTTTCCCTCGCACCCACTCTGGTGATCGTGGTGTACGTGGCCAACATGGTCTACCTCGACAATTCCCTGACCCATCTCCACGCCCGGATCGCCGCCGTCGTCGGAGTGAATGCGGCCGACGCCATCATCGCCACAATCCATGCGCTTCAATCGACCGGGGGTGGAGGCATGGCGACGGCATTGAGCGTTCTGGCACTCTTCATCGGAGCCACGGCGGCATTTGGTTCTCTGCAGGACGCGATGAATACCATCTGGGAAGTCACGCCCAAGCCGCGCCATTTCCTCATCGACATTCTTCGCACACGATTCTTTTCCTTTCTGATGGTGCTGTGTTTCTGCCTGTCGCTGATTTTGTCGCTCGCCGCCAGTACGGCGATGGCGATTGCGGAAAAACACTTCGAAACGGAATACCCGGGCACGACGATGCTGTTTAAGATGGCCAACCAGTTGCTCGCCTTCACCCTGACCACCATCGTTTTCGCGGCGCTTTACAAAGTCCTGCCCGACGTTCGGCTCGCCTGGAGCGACGTCTCCATCGGCGCGGTGTGCACGGCGACGCTCTTCACGCTCGGCAGGATCCCGCTCGAGATGTATCTTCGCAGCAGCACCCTGTCATCGGCATACGGGGCAGCGGGATCGGTCATGGTTCTACTGGCGTGGGTCTATTACTCCTCCCAGATTCTCTTTCTGGGCGCCGAGTTTACCCAGGTGTATGCGAATCGCTTCGGATCACACATCCGGCCGGCGCGTGGAGCTGTATTCATAAGCGAGGCGGCGCGCATCAAACAGGGCATTCCGCATGCAGCCACCCTTCGAGAAGCGCATCGCGAGGAGAGCCGGAAGTGGTCCGCCTGACAAAGATGTCGGCGGGCGCGACAGAAATGTCATTAAGCGCTTGACGGGCGTTCCGATCTGGCTTAAAAACATTTCGCAGCTTGGGTACAACGGCGTACCTCAAAATTTCATAGACGATGAGGTCGTAAGGCTCAGCCAGAACGCGAGCCTGACAACGAAGTCCAGTGGTAAAGCTTTCCGCTTTGCTGCCGGGCTTTTTTATTTGCTGAAAGAAAATGGAGAAGGAGCTTGTTCCGATGACCAAAAGCAAGGTCGTGATTTTCTCAGCCCTGATCGTCCTCATGATCTCCGCCGTTCCCGCCGTGGCGCAGGTCGTTGCCGATGTCACGCCCCCGGCGGCTGCGGCGCCGAAGGTCGATTCAGGCGATACTGCATTCATACTGATCGCGTCCGCTCTTGTTTTATTGATGACCATTCCGGGCCTTGCGCTTTTTTATGGCGGCATGGTCCGAACGAAAAACGTGCTCGGCACTTTGATGCAGAGCCTGATTCTCGTGGGACTGATCAGCGTCCAGTGGGTGCTCTGGGGTTACAGCATTTCCTTCGCGACCGGCAGCAGCCTGATGGGCAGCCTGGACTGGATCGGACTGCGGCATGTCGGTTTGATTCCCAACCCCGACTACGCTGCGACCATTCCGCATCAGGCCTACATGGTCTTCCAGTTGATGTTCGCCATCATCACGCCGGCGCTGATGACGGGAGCGTTCGCCGAGCGCATGAAATTCGCGACGTTTCTGCTCTTCTCATTGCTGTGGGCGACCTTCATCTACGACCCGCTTGCCCACTGGGTCTGGGGAACCGGCGGCTGGCTGCGCAATCTCGGCGCGCTGGATTTCGCGGGTGGAACGGTGGTTCACATCAGTTCGGGTGTTTCGGCGCTCGTGGCGATCCTGATCATCGGCAAACGGCTCGGCTATGGCGTGGAACCCACGGCGCCGCACAATCTGCCGTTCACCGTGATCGGCGCGTCGCTGCTGTGGGTAGGCTGGTTCGGATTCAACGCCGGCTCCGCCCTCGCCGCGAACGGCCTGGCCGTGAGCGCGTTCGTCGTCACGCATTGCGCCGCGGCGGCAGCCACGCTGTCCTGGGTGCTTGCGGAATGGATCACACGGGGTAAACCGACCGTGCTCGGCGCCGCCTCCGGCGCCGTGGCGGGTCTGGTCGCGATCACGCCCGGTTCGGGTTTTGTGGGACCGCTCTCCGGCATCGTCATCGGTCTTGCCGCGGGCGTCCTGTGTTACTCGGCATGCATGTTCAAGAGCCGCCTGGGCTATGACGATTCTCTCGACGTCGTCGGCGTTCATGGCGTCGGCGGAATTTTCGGCGCGCTGGCCACAGGGATTTTCGCGTCGAAAGCCATCAATCCCGCGGGTGCGGACGGTGTGATCTATGGGAACTATTCCCTTCTCTGGGCGCAGGTGATCGCCGTTGGCGCGACGGTTGTATTCGCAGGCCTGGGAACAGGGGCAATCCTGTTCCTGCTGAAAGCCGTGATGGCCCTGCGCGTGAGTCCGCAGGAGGAACGCATGGGACTCGATCTGAGCCAGCACAGCGAAAGCGCGTACACCTTCAACAACGACTACGACGAACCAGCACCAACGTGGGCCATGTCGCAGCATAAATCCGTGGCGGTTCCCAATCCCGCATACGAAGAGAGGTAAACCCGCCGAATTTCGAAAGTGGACCAATCCTTCGCACGACACCGGGATTCGTCCACTTTTGAACCTCTGACCCTCTTTGGCAAAACGCCTGCACCACCTCTCTCCGGAGGCCGTGATGCTGGCGATCTTCATGGTTTTGTTGACCGCGAGTTCCCTTTCAGCGAACCCCGCGACCGAACAGTGGTCCAAAAAGTCCGTGATCACGCTGACCGACCTGTCGGAAGTGCCCGGCATGGTCATCGAGCCCGGCACGTATGTCCTTAAGGCCGACGAGACTGCCGGGAACGAACGCACGACGCTTCTGCTGCTGAACCAGGATGAATCGCAGGTCCTGACCTCGTTCATCGCCATTCCCGATCACCGGCAACGTCCGGATTTGGACACCGTCATCACATTCTTCGACGGCGTCAGCTCCGACCCAAAACCCATCCAGACGTGGTTCTACATGGGTGAAATGAACGGCTACGAGTTCGTCTACCCGAAACCGCGTGCGAAGGAGATTTCAAAATTCGCCGAAGATCACGTGATGGGTTCGGAATCGAAGGACGCCGCGATCTTCGCCATTACTCCAAACGGCACCGAAGTTGCCGTTTACGATGCGCGAGGGAAATCGGGGAAAGCATCCATCACCGGACAGGCGGCCCGGGCAAAACCCGGCAGGCGGCCGCGGCCGAAGCAACCGCGATAAATCGAACACATGACGCTTCAGCGGGCGCTCCTGATCATCGGTGTATTGTGCCTGGGCATCTACATTGTCTTCACCGTCCAGGCCCATCTGTATCAGGAGAAGCTCGAAGATTCCTTCGAGACGATGGTCCGCCAACCCGTCTCTCCCACCGAAGCCGGCAACCGCGAGTACCGGGAAGGCGATCTCGTCGGCCGGCTTGAAATCCCGCGCCTGCAGCTCTCCGTCATGGTCCTCGAAGGGATTCAATCCCGAACGCTCCGGCTTGGCGCCGGACACATTCCCGGCACACCGCTTCCCGGCACGGGAAGCAACGCGGGAATCGCCGCGCACCGCGATACGTTTTTCCGGCCGCTCGCGGAAATCAGGCCAAACGACCATATTCAGGTGCAGACGCTGGGGAAAACGGTTTCCTACCGCGTCGTAGAAACGAAGATCGTTCAACCTGAGGATGTGTCCGTCCTCAAGGCGACCGGCAAAGAGTCCATCACTCTCGTCACCTGCTACCCGTTCTATTACGTGGGACCCGCTCCCCAACGGTTCATCGTCCGGGCCCAGGCAGATTCAGAGAATGAAACCACCCGGCGCTAATGAAGCGAAATCGAGGAGAAGCGTTTTCCCAGGTTTCCCCTCCTCGACGAGGATCGACGATGGGTGGCGCGAAGCGCCGGGGTGGTGCTGTTCAAGAAATGGATTTTGTTGAACGAACCACCCCGCCGCTCCGCGGCACCCCGCCTTCGCCAAAGGCGGGGAAAGTCCTCATCCTGCGACTCCACGCTTTCATCCTCTCCTCGATGTCCGCCGGGAAAAATAGGCATTTGATTTTACCGGCTTGCCGCTAGAATAGACGTTTGTTGTTTCGCTGATGTCCCGTTCGTCTAGCCCGGTCTAGGACACCGCCCTTTCAAGGCGGCAGCACGGGTTCGAATCCCGTACGGGACGCTTGAAAGCTCGCGGTCTTCCGCGAGCTTTTCCTTTTGCACCACCCGGCGCTTTACGGCGGCCCTCCTCGCTGAGGAGTGGAAACCGAACCGCCTGAAACATTTTGAAGAAGAGATACGGCCAACACTTTCTTTCCGACACCAACATCCTCCGCCGGATTGTCGCGTTCGCCGGGATCGGAAGTGGCGATACCGTTGTCGAGGTGGGACCCGGGGCGGGAGCCTTAACCCGGGAACTCGCGGCGGCGGCGAAGAAAGTGATCGCGATCGAAATCGATCACGATCTGATCCCGGCGCTTCGCGAAAAGATGCCGTCCAACGTGGACATTATCGAAGGCGACGCCCTCGATGTCCCATTTCCCGGGACGCCGTTTCACCTCGTGGGCAACCTTCCTTACAACGTCGCCACGCCTCTCTTCAAGCGGTTCATCGAACACCGGCACGTTGTTCGGAACGTGACGGTGATGATCCAGAAAGAAGTCGCGGATCGGATGGTGGCCGGGCCGAACGACGAAGCATACGGCCCGCTCTCGATTCTTATCCAGTACTACGCCACGCCGAAAATCGGATTCACGGTCCCGCCCGGAGCATTCACACCCCGGCCCAAAGTCGATTCCGCGGTGATACGGCTCGCCTGGAAGCCGGGCATCCCGGACGACCGTCCCTTTACCGACTTCGTTCAACGCGCATTCGGATCCCGCCGCAAGAAACTCCTGAACAACCTGGCCGCGATTTTTCAGGAGATCTCGAGGGAAACACTCGCGGCGCACATGCACGACTCCAACGTCCCGGTCGACGCGCGGCCGGAGAATCTATCCGTCGAAGCGTTCCACCGTTTGTATAATCACATCGTGTGCACTGATGGAGACTGACAAGACACTCGACGTCATACCTTTGGGCGGACTCGGTGAATTCGGAATGCACATGATGGCATTCCGCTGCGACGGCTCGATCATCGTGGTGGACGCGGGCATCATGTTTCCCGACGAGGAACTCCTCGGCGTCGACATCATCGTTCCCGACATCACGTTCCTTCTCGAGAATCGCAACGAAGTCAAAGCGATCATCCTGACTCACGGCCACGAAGATCACATCGGCGCCCTGCCTTTCGTCCTCCCGTATCTGAACGTCCCGCTTTACGGCAGCAGTTTCACGATGGCGCTGGTGAGAAACAAGCTCGCGCAGCACGGTCTGCTCGCGGACGCGCAGATCCATGTGGTGGAGGCGAAAGACACGATACAGCTCGGCTGCTTCGACGTGGAGTTCTTCCACGTCACCCACTCCATCGTGGATTCGTTTGCCCTCGCCGTCAGAAGCCCGCTCGGCACGATCATCCACACCGGCGACTTCAAAATCGACCCGACACCGATCGACGGCAAACTGTTCGACCTCCACGCTCTCGCCGCCTATGGCGACAAAGGCGTGCTCGCACTCTTCTCGGACAGCACGAACGCGGAGCGGCCCGGCCACACGTCGTCCGAGAGGACGGTCAACGACCGGCTGGAATCCATTTTCAGGACGTCGCAGGGACTCATCGTCGTTTCGTGTTTCACTTCGTCGATTCCGCGTCTTCAACTGGTCGTCGATCAGGCCCGGCAATACGGACGCATGGTCAGCTTCCTCGGCCGCCGCATGTCGGAAAACACGGAGATCGCCGAGGAACTCGGATTCCTGAAGGTTCCGCCCGGCGTGATCATCCGCTCGAAGGAAATCCGTGGATATCCGCGCGAGAAACTCTGCGTCGTCGCCGGCGGCTGCCAGGGCGAGCCGATGTCGGCGCTCGGCCGAATGTCCGTGGACGAGCACAAGGACGTCAGGGTGCAGGCGGGAGATACGATCGTTCTCTCCTCCCGCATGATTCCCGGAAACGAGCGTCCCATTTCGCGCATGATGGACCACTTCTACAAGCGCAATGCCGAGATCTATTACTCCGACGGCAGCCAGCCTCCCGTCCACGTCAGCGGCCATGCCAGCGAGGAAGAACTGAAGCTCGTGATCACTCTGGTGAAGCCGAAGTACTTCATTCCGATTCACGGCATGTACCGGCAGCTTCGCCGTCACGCCAAACTGGCCGAGAAAACCAGCGCCGTCCAGCAGAAGGTGATCCTGACGGAGACCGGCGACATCCTGCGCTTCAGCAATACCGGAGCGGAGATCGTGGGCAAGACGCAGGTCGGCCGCGTACTCATCGACGAAGGAAGCCTCGAAGAAGTCGGAGAACTGGTCATCCGCGACCGCAAACACATCTCCGAAGACGGCATCGTTCTTCCGATCATCGCCATCAACAAAAAGAGCGGCATGATCGAAATCCCACCCGAAATCGTAATCCGCGGCGTCGCGTTCGCGGAAGAAGAACGCCTCGTGAACGAAGCCCGCCAACTGGTCCTCGATACCATCGGCCGGGCCACCGTCGAAGAACGCGGCGACTACTCCATCATGAAAGACACGATCCGGAAGGTTCTCAAAAAGTATTTCTTCAAACAGGTCTCGAAACGGCCGTTCATTCTCCCCGTCATCATGGAGATATGAGACGGCTTGCGCCGAAGGCGCTGGAGAATGCAAACCCGCGCCACCCCTCCTCGTCGAGGAGGAACGTGGAAGGTGTGGTTTTTACATGAACCCATGGGTCGTCGGACGAAGTCTTTTCCCCGCCTCGTCGAGGAGGGGAAACCGACTTTTCCCATCAATAAGTAGTGGTGGCGCCGGGCCATTTTGGACATGAGTCTTCTTCAGGCCATCATCCTCGGCGCAGTTCAGGGACTGACGGAGTTCTTGCCGGTATCGTCAACCGCTCATCTCGTCCTGGTTCCGTGGCTGTTCGGGTGGAACGACCCGTTCCTGAACAGCCTGACTTTCGACGTCGCACTACACCTGGGCACGCTGGTGGCGCTGCTCATCTATTTCCGGCAGGACTGGATCGACCTGGCGAAATCCGCCGTCGACTACGTCCGGGGAAAGAAAGCCGACCCGCTGGCCATGTACGTCGTGCTCGCCACGATCCCCGCCGGAATCCTGGGGCTGCTCTTCGAAAAAAACGTCGAGACAAAACTGCGCGATCCACGGGTGATTTCCATTTCGCTGATTGTCCTGGCGCTGGTTCTCGTTTTCGCCGAATTGAAAGGCGGCCGTGAAAAGGATCTCCGGCACATCTCGCTGAGCGACGCCCTGACCGTTGGTTTCGCCCAGGCGCTCGCGCTGGTGCCGGGCGTCTCCCGCTCCGGTGTGACGATCACGGCTGCGCTGTTTCGCGGAATCAAGCGGGACGCCTCCGCAAGGTTCTCGTTTTATCTTTCGACACCTCTGATCGGAGGCGCGGTCGCGAAAAAACTGCTCGACGTCGCCAAAGAAGGGTTGCCCTCGGGCGAGACGGGGTCGTTCATTGCGGGCATTCTGGTGTCGGGGATTGTGGGCTACGCCTCCATCAAGTTTCTGCTGCGATATTTACAAACGCACAACACGTTCTTGTTTGTTTATTACCGCATAGCACTAGGAATAGTGGTGTACCTCGCATTCTGGTCGGGTTTTCGGTAGAATCGGCAATCGTATATGGCGAGACTCTGGGCGGCATACCTGGTTCCCACGGAACATCGTCGACTCAATGAATTCATTGGGCTGCTCCTGATGACGATCGCGGTTCTGGTGGGTTTGAGCCTGATTTCATTTCACCCGGACGACGCTTCGTTCAACATCAGCAAAAACTCTCGATTCGATACGAAGCCCGCAAACTTCATCGGCGTCACAGGCGCGTATACTGCCGACGTTCTTCTGCAGATTCTTGGTTATTCGAGCTTCCTGCTCCCCGTCTTTCTCGGCATATACGCGTTCTACTGGCTGGCATCCTGGGGCGTGAAGAGCCTCTGGTCGCGACTGACCGGAATGGCGCTCCTCCTTTTTACCGTGTCGGCCGCGCTCTCGATGTCCCCCTTCATTCCGCGCGTCCGGGACCACGTTCCCGCCGGCGGGCTGCTCGGGAAGATGATCGCGGACACATTGGACTCCGCCGTCAATCCCGCCGGCTCCGCCGTTGTTTTGGTTGCCGCATTCCTGGTTTCACTGTTTCTCGCAACCACATTCTCGTTTGCCTGGGCTCTCGAAGTCCTCAAACCGCGATTCGCGTTCGTTTCCAACTGGTCCGAACGATGGAACGTGCGGAAGGCAGAATGGGAGCGCGAAGAAGCGCAACGGAAGGCGGAAGAAAAGAAAGCCCCGAAGAAGCAGGTCATCAGCACTCCCCGCGAGACGCCGAAACCGGCTCCCGCGACGGATACCGCTCAAAGACCGCCGCTGCCGAAAGAAAATGAGGCGCCGGTGCCGATCGCTGCCGCGGTTGCGGCCCGTGCCAAGCCGATCGCGCGCGCGGTTGCGGCGACGTCCTTTCCGCCGACCACACTTCTTCGGGAAGCCGTGGCCCTGGCGAAAATCAATGAAGAGGAACTGCGGCAACGCGCAACGCTGTTGCAGCAGAAGGCGGGAGAGTTCGAAGTCGAGGGCGTTGTGCAGCAGATTCATCCGGGGCCGGTCGTCACGACGTACGAATTCAAGCCGGAACCCGGCGTGAAGTACTCGCGTATCACGGGTCTCGGCGACGATCTCTGCCTCGCGCTCGAAGCGGAATCCGTGCGAATCGATCGCATTCCGGGAAAGTCGACCGTCGGCATCGAAGTGCCGAACGACGAGCGCGCCACCATCGTGCTTCGCGAACTGCTCGAGGCGCCGGAGTACACGCTGCCGGCGTTCAAGCTGCCGCTGGCGCTGGGCAAGGACATCACCGGCAAGATTGTCGTGACGGACCTTTCGAAGATGCCGCACCTTCTTGCCGCAGGTTCGACCGGGACCGGCAAGAGCGTTTCGATCAACGCGATGATCCTCTCGCTCCTGTTTCGCGCGAGACCGGACCAGGTCAAGATGATCCTGATCGACCCCAAACGTCTCGAACTCGGCCTGTATCAGGACATTCCGCACCTCCTTGTCCCCGTCGTCACGGAACCGCAACTCGCCACCAACGCGCTCCGATGGGGCGTGATGGAAATGGAGTCGCGATACAAAAAACTCGCAAAGCGCGGCGTGCGGACGCTGGAAGCGTACAACGAGCAGGTCCGGCAGCTTCCGATCCCGGGCCTCGGCACACCGGCCGAGGAAGAGGACGATCGCGAGCCGCTCCCCTACATTGTCATCGTCATCGACGAACTCGCCGACCTCATGATGACTGCCGGGCGAGAGGTGGAGGAGTCCATCACCCGTCTCGCGCAGATGGCGCGCGCGGTCGGCATCCATTTGATTCTTGCGACGCAGCGTCCATCCGTCGACGTCATTACCGGGCTGATCAAGGCGAACTTTCCGGCACGGATTTCATTCCGCGTCGCGTCGAAGGTGGACTCCCGCACCATTCTCGATTCCAACGGCGCCGAACAACTTCTCGGCCGCGGCGACATGCTGTTTCTGCCTCCGGGTTCGTCGCGGCTGATGCGCGTGCATGGGCCGCTCGTGACCGAGGACGAAGTGATTCGCGTCGTCGAGTTTGTGAAGCAGCAAGGCAAGCCCGTCTACAACGAAAAGATCCTCGAGTCGCCGGAAGAAAAACGCGAGGCCGGCGAATTCGGAAACGGGGAATACGACGAACTCTACGACGACGCGGTCCGCATCGTCATCGAAATGGGAAAGGCTTCCACATCCGCGCTCCAGCGACGCCTGCGCGTGGGCTACGGCCGCGCGGCCGCGCTGCTGGACACCATGGAACGCGAAGGCATCGTCGGGCCGCCCGACGGAAGCAAGCCGCGACAACTGTTAAGATCGGACTACTTCTCCGAAACGGAATAACAACACATGGGTTTCAAAACCGACGCGATTCACGCGGGACAGGAACCGGACCCTTCGACGGGCGCGGTCACAATCCCGATCTACCAGACATCCACCTACGTCCAGGAAGCCCTGGGCAAACACAAGGGCTACGAATACGCCCGCACGCAGAATCCCACACGCACGGCTCTGGAAAAGAACATGGCCGTTCTCGAACGCGGCGTCGCAGGCTACGCGTTCGCGTCCGGCATGGCCGCCACAAACGCGATCACGCAGCTGCTGCTCAAGCAGGGCGATCACGCGATCTGCTCGGACAATGTCTATGGCGGCACGTTCCGTCTCTTCGACAAGATCGTCCGGCACTACGGCATCGATTTCACCTACGTGAACACGTCGAACCTGCACGACGTCGAGAAGGCGATGCGCCCGAATACGAAGATGGTCTTCGTGGAAACCCCCACGAACCCCCTCATGTCGATCACCGATCTCGCCGCCGTTTCCGAGATTGCGCATCGCACCGGTTCGCGCGTCGTGGTGGACAACACGTTCATGTCGCCGTACTTCCAACGCCCCATCGAGCTCGGAGCGGACATCGTCGTTCACAGCACCACCAAGTACCTGAACGGCCACAGCGACAGCGTCGGCGGCGTCGCCGTTTTGAAACATCAGGAGGACGCCGATCGGCTCCAGTTCATCCAGAACGCGGCCGGCGCGATTCTTTCACCGATGGATTCGTGGCTGGTGCTGCGCGGCATCAAGACACTTCCGGTCCGCATGGAAGCTCACAATGCGAACGGCATGGCGATCGCGAAATACTTGTCCGAGCGCAAAGAGGTCACGAAGATCTTTTACCCCGGACTGCCGTCCCATCCCGGCCACGAACTTGCGAAAAAACAGATGTCCGGCTTCGGCGCCATGATCGCCTTCGATTTAGGATCCCTCGAAAACGCCGCCCGGTTCCTTCGCCGCGTCCGGCTTTGCTCGCTTGCGGAAAGTCTGGGCGGCGTCGAAACCTTGATTTCGCATCCCGCCACCATGACCCACGCTTCCGTTCCCATCGAGCATCGGAACAAGATCGGGATTACGGATGGACTCGTTCGCATTTCGGTGGGGATCGAAGACCTTGCCGACCTTGTGGAGGATATCGACAACGCCTTCGATGGGGACAGTCCCCGAACTCTTCGGACCGTAGCGGAAAATTAAAATGTCGATG
>JAHFTY010000225.1 GCA_023265365.1 Acidobacteriota bacterium | reverse complement strand
CATACCGGCCCTGCATGTCGAGGATTCCGAACTGCCGGGATTGAAATCCAGGATCGGCGCTCAACATTTCAATGATCTGTTTGGGGTGTGCCCCCTTCTGCAGTTCCTGAAAGACCAACATCTGATTCTGGTGGGTGCCGTCCGCAGCAGCCTGGCACGCGGCGACTCCGATACCCGGCACAACGACCGCGATCGCCGTCTTCATCGCCTCGTCATCCGTGTTGACACATGATGCCGCCGCCATCACCACGCGCTTTGTGCTGCGATCCACCGCCACCACCGACCAGGTCGCAAACGCCGGACTCTCCAATCCAACCAGCAGTGCCAGAACCAGAAACACTCGCCGCATCAATTCGTCCTCCGTCTATGCGGCGCTAGGATAGTTGAATCGGCAAGGGAACACTAGCAGCCCGTGGCAGGAGTGGCAGAAGTGGGTCAGATACCTCGGCGCCAATTTTCACAATTCGGGGTCAGACCCAAAGAACTGATAAAGCAAGGTCTGACCCCACCGAAAACGGCCGCCGAGGTGTCTGGACCCAGAATTACCGTCTCCTGCCACGGGCTGCTCGCCCTGGCTTGGTTTGCTGCCGACACGGCCCGCCGGGCTACTGAATCGGGCGTCCGGCAAACGAATCACGGCGCCGTTTTCGGTTGCGAGGCGCCGGCCGAATTACTCAGTGTCACCGTCACCGACGTGACGATGTTGGCGTCTCCCTGTTGAGCGCTGAACGGCTGCAGGTAAACAAACGAACTTCCCGCCGTTTGCGATGCCGGCGATTCATAGTACGTCACGAACGGAGAACTCACCGGCGGCTGCAGTTGTGTGGTTTGAAGGTTCCCGCCGGAAGCCGCGAACTGAAAGGTCGCCAGCGTGATGTCCCGGGTTGTGGAATAGCCGGTGATCTCGACGTCGAATCCCGCGGATGACCGGTTCAGGACTCGCACGCTGGTGATGATCGGCGGCATCCGTGGAACCGTCACGTCGAAGGCGCTGGTGGCCGGCGTCACGCTCTGCCCGCCGACCTGAACTCCGTTCATCGACAAATGAATCGTTCCCGCAACCGTACCGGCCCGGAGCACGCCGCTCGGCAACGAGAACTGAGCCGTCGTCGAATTGGGCGGGAATGTGAAACTCACGGTCCGGGTGGCAGTCTGTCCGTTGATGAACATCACACTGGGATCGTCGGCAGGCGTGCTCGCGTTCGGATTGAAGGTGAACGTCAGTTGTCCGGTCACCGGATCGGGCGAAACGGACGCGAGGCCCAGTTGTATCGGAGCCTGTTGAGTCGGATTCAGAGACGGCGGCAGCCCGTACGTGATCGCGGGCCCCGGAGGATTCACGCCAAACGTCACGCTGTTGCTCGATCCACCTGCCGTGATGACGCTGACTTGATAACTTCCCAGCGAAGCGCCTCCTGCGATCGCGAATGTCGCCGTGAGCGCGTTCGCCGTAACGACCTTGACATTGGTCACGGTGATCGCCGTCCCGCCGGCCGTGACGGATGTTGCGCCGGGCGCTGTTCCGAAATCCGTTCCGCTCAAGGTCACATTCACGACGGATCCACGCAGCCCGCTCGAGGGTGTGATGGAATTCAGGGCGGGAACCGGAATGGGAACCGGGCTCACGGTAAATTGAACGGCGTTGCTGGTTCCGTTTTCGGTCGTTACGGTGACGTCATGAGGTCCCAATCCCGCGTCCGGCCCGATCGTGAGGGTGACGTTTACGGATGTCTGGCTGTTCACCGTGACGTTGCCCGCGGCAACACCGCTGCCGCCCACCGTAACGCTGGTCACTCCTGCCTGGCATCCTCCGGAAGCGCTTCCTGAAGAAAGTCCGGTTCCGGTCAGCGTCACTGTCCGTGTCGTACCCAACATGCCGCTGGACGGCGCTAGCGAAGTCAGCGACGGCGTGACCGGCTGCGGCGAAGCAATCATGCGAATCAGGTTCGCGCCATAGTCCGCGATATACACGCGGCTGCCCGCAGCATTAACGGCAACGCCGAGCGGAAAATCCAAAGAGGATGTGATGGCTGAACAACCGTCGCCGTTTGTACCGCCTCCGGCGACGGTGGTGATCACACCGGTGGCGGCCCGCACCATCCGGATTCGCTTGTTCAACGTGTCCGCAATAAAAACATTGCCGGATGCATCCACCGCGACGCCTCCCGGCCTGTTCAAGCGCGCGGAGGTCGCCGGGCCGCCGTCGCCTGAAAAATCGCCCGGGTTCTGATCGTCTGCCGACAGTCCGGCGCCGGCAACGGTGGTGATGATTCCGGATGACGCCGAGATCTTGCGGATCCGGTGATTGAAGTAATCGGCAAAGAAGAGACTTCCGGAGCTGTCGAAGGTGAGGTGCGCCGGATTATAAATCTGCGCAGAGGTTGCCGGGCCGCCGTCTCCGCTGAATCCGCCGACGCCGGTGCCTGCAAAAGTACTGATTTGTCCCGTCGAAACAGTCACCTTGCGAATGCGATGGCTGCCCTGATCGGCGATATAAATGTTTCCGGACGAATCGATCGCCACGCCGACGGGATCATTGAGGTCCGCAGACGTCGCCGAACCTTCGCCGTTGTAGGCCGGAACGCCGGTTCCCGCCACGGTCGTGATGATTCCCGACGTCGAGACCTTCCGGATCTTGTTGTTCAGCGAGTCCGCGATATAGAGATTCCCGGACGAATCCACCGCTGCGTCCGTCGGACGATTGAGTCCCGCCGCCGTCGCACGGCCGCCATCACCGCTCGCATCGGCCGATCCGGCGCCGGCAACGGTCGTGATGACGCCGGTACTGATATTCACCTTACGGATCCGATTGTTCACCGAGTCGGCAATATAGAGATTGCCCGAAGAATCGACGACGACATTGTATGGAGCATTCAACTGTGCGGAAGCCGCCGGACCGCCGTCCCCGGAGAATCCGGCCGTTCCGGTACCTGCGACCTTCGTCATCACGCCGGTTTGCGCGAGGGCATTCCCGGCACTCAAAAGAAAAACAGCGAATAGGAATTGACGCATGGCTACTTCATCCCTGCAAGTCGGTTTGGCAGTGAAGCGAAGTCGAGGCGACCTGCCGGAGCAAAAGTCATTCGAGACGGCTCGACGCTCGCATCGAATAAGACAACGGGACCGCCTGAAAACTCCGTGAGCCTGAAGACGGAGTCCGTGCTGGTCGGATACAAGCCCTTCGGTGAACAATGACACTCAACGGTCACTGGAGCGGCGCCCGCGACATCCAGGATGGTGACCGACCCCGATCTGCCATTGGCGACGAACACTCTCCGGTTGTTGGTCGATACAGCCAGGGCCACCGGCCCCGCGATACCGTTTTCCGCAGTGGCCAGTGCGTAAAGCTGCCCATTTGAGAGCGAGTAGATTCGGTCCTCCATATCATCCGCGACGATCGCGGCTTCGCTGCCACGAAGGAACTGAATCGACGATGGATGCGGCAGCGAACCGATCGGACGAGGAAGTTCATGGCCGGCCGAGAGAAACAGCGAGCCTCGCTCTCCGTCTGAAAGTGCGAATGCCACCCGTTGTGCATCGTCCGTGACCGCAAAAACGCTGACGGAGTCCCGGCCACCGGTGTCGATGACTCTCGCAAAGACAGGCGATTGGGAAAGACCCGTAAAGATGTAGATGCGGCCGGTGGACCCCTGAAGAAGCGCCGCAGCCGAACCGGTGGAACTGAGTGCGATCCGGTCTATGCCCTCGATGGTCTGCCGGTCACATCGAGTGCGTTTGCGCTCCCAAACCACGCCGGACATTTCATCCATCTCACCGCACTCGCGCATATCGAGGGAATGCGCTGCCATCCCATCACCACGAACCTGCAACCAGACAGCGCGCTTCGCGTCTCCGGCAATCGCGAGAACGTAGCCCTGCCCGGAAGCGACAGCCGTCTGCAAAAACTCAAACCCCAAATCGACGGCCGGCCCCACGAAGGCCGCGCCTGCCACTCCAATCAACGGCCGCAAGTTGCTCGAACCGTCCGGAACAAATCCGAGCACCGGCGGCGAAACCGAACCCGACATCTGTTGTGGCCCGGCGCCTGTTCTGGAAGCGAGAGCCAATACGATTGCGATTTGTGCGATACATTTGTTTTTCATGGATTCGTCACCCGCGGCGCGCCCGCCGTCAGCACTGTCGCCGTCGTCGCCGGCGGCGGTGTGGGTTTGCCTCCACCTCCCCGTAACAACAGGTAGAGCAGCGCCGCGATCGCGGTTCCTCCCACGATGGCGACAATCACGTTCTTGTTCTTTCCCGGCGCCGTCGCCTGCGGGTCCGGCGGCGGTCCCGGTGTTTTTGCCGACGGCAATGCAAAGAGAATCGCGGTTCCCACCAGAGGACTCCGGTTGTCCTCGGATGAACGGGCGTCCGGTTCACCAAGAACGTGCCGGCGGGCAATGTCGATGGCCTCTTCGCGGTTCGTAATGACCCTGACCTTGGGAAAGGATGGGTCCTGTGCCATCAAAGGCGTTACGGCGAGTGCAGCGATGAGAACCCACGAGACGATTAAAGACGACGGTCGAATCCGCATTCTTCCCCCAGGTTTGTGCAATGACGATTTCCTGCACGTCATGTTCCCTGTATGATCAGCGGCACACTTTATGGAGGAACTCGACGATGAAGAAATCGATCATGACGCTGATGACGCTGGCCCTGCTCACCGTCGGCATTGCCGTTGCCGCTCAACAAACACCGTTCAAGCGCACGGTGCTTCAACAGGGCGACATCTCGGTTGCCGGCCGCGAAGTGGTCACCGCATTAGGTGAGTTCCAACCGGGCGCGGTTGCGGGACGCCACACCCATGCGGGCGAAGAGGTGGGATACATTCTTGAAGGCACCGTTGTTGTCGAAATCGACGGCAAACCGCCGATGACCCTCGGCGCCGGCAAGACATTCCTTGTCCCGGCCGGGGCGATCCACAACGCGAAGAATACCGGCGCCGGCGTCGCCAAGGTTCTGGCCAACTACATCGTCGAAAAAGGCAAGCCTCTTGCCACTCCGGCGCCGGGCAACTGAAGCCGAAAGACAATGGCACACACAACGGCGACGCTGAAGACGATCCGGTAAGGTGGATTCGCAGCCGAAAAAGAAACTTCTCATCATCAACACCGCCGGGTCGCCCCTCGATACGATTCCGCCGGAAGCCGAACTTTTCCCGATCGAATCCACCACCGTCCACGGGTATGGCGCGTATCAGAAACTCGGATTCCGATACGCCATCAACCGGGGATTCGACTTCGTCGCCGTCGTCCACGGAAAACTCCACGCAGACCTCCTGCCCCCCGTCATCGAAGACCGTGCAGACGCTGCGTTCGCCGCGAACAAGCGTCCCGGCATTTTCTCGCGGCTGCAACGGCGCATCGTTCAGTCGGACCTGACCGGATTCCAGTCGCGCCACCGCGTCTATTCAACGCGGGCGCTGCAACGCATTCCGTTCGACCTGAACACCAACGACTCCCATTTCGAAACGGAGGTCGCCTTTCAATTGATCATCGCCCAACAGCGGATCGTCGAGATCGGCGTTCCGGCTCCGGCGATCCCCGGCGTGTCGCACGTCTGGAATACGGCCGCAACCACTCTGAAATATGCCGTTCAGTCGCGAGGCATTTTCTATGACAGGAAATTCGACTGCGCAGCCCCCGGGGCGGCGGGCAATGCTCATTACACGCTCAAGCTTGGATATAAGAGTCCGCACTCGCTGACGCTTTCCCAAATACCTTCCGGCTCGAAAGTCCTGGAACTGGGCTGTGCGGGCGGGTATGTCGGAGAAAAACTTCTAGGCAAGGGATGCCGCGTTTCCGGTATCGATGTGTTTCCACTCGCAGACGGCGTGGTGCTGGACCATTTCGAGGAAGCCGACCTCAACAACTGTACATTGCCGGATGCCCGCAATTTCGACTTTATCCTGATGCTTGACGTCATCGAACACCTGCACGATCCGGAAGTCTTCATGGAGCGGATGAAGGCCGCATGCGCACGCAATCCTGAAGTCCGCCTGATCATCAGCACGGGAAATGTCGCCTTTTTCATTCAGCGGGCATTGCTGCTATTCGGTCAGTTCAACTACGGCAAGCGTGGGATTCTGGACAGGACTCATACGCGGCTGTTCACTTTCGGATCGATCGGGAGGTTGCTGAATCAGTCGGGTTTCGAGGTTCTCGGCCAGGATGGCATTCCGGCGCCGTTTCCGCTCGCGTTCAGGAACCGGCGAGTGAGTTCAACGCTGCTCGCGCTGAACGCTTTCCTGATCGGGCTTTCAAGAACCCTGTTCTCGTACCAGATCTATCTTGTCGCAAAACCCCGGCCCTCGCTGGAATACGTCCTGTTGCGTCACGGAAGGCTGAAGACATAGAGCGCGGTTCCCGTCGTGGGCGGACGGATTTCCGGCGCAATGGTTCGCGGAACCTGTCGCGGGCTGCCGCCTCCCATTCCGGTGATGACGGCGATGTATTGTTTACCCGCGACGCTGAACGCCAACGGGAATCCCTGGACGGATGTGGCGAGTTTCGTCTGCCAGAGAACGGCGCCGGTCTTCACATCGACGGCTTTGAAGGTCTGATCGAGATCGCCCACAAACGCGACGCCGCCGGCGGTCGATAACACGGACGTCAGGAACGGGGCGCGCTGTTCCAGTTTCCACATCTCTTTCATGGTCTTCACGTCGTAAGCGGCGAGCTTTCCGATGTTTCCTTCCGTGCCCGGCATTTCGAAGAACCGGCGATCGGCTGCCGTGCCGCCTGAACCTTCCTTCATCTCAACCTTGCGGCCCGCGATCTCGAAACAACTTTGACTGAGCGGAATGATCAACCGGTTCGTCGGCGGATGGTGGCTCATCGCCTGCCAGTTGTGGCCGCCCTCCGTGCTGGGGCAGCCCTGAACCCACTGGCTCGTTTCCGCTTCGGCGATGTCCTGACGGTAGGTTGGCGTGCCGGTCTTCGGATCGATTTTCTCGAAGACGTTCTGAAAAACAGTTTCCTGGTAGCCTAAAAACTTTCCGCTTTTCCGATCCAGCTTCCAGAGAATCCCCGGCTTGCCGACCGTGAAAACGAGTTTATCCCGGCCGCTGTCCACCAGAACGCGTTCGAAGACTTCATCGAGATCGAGCGCTTCGCCGGGCGCGTGCTGGTAATACCAGACGAGCGTTCCATCGTCGGGCCGGAGAGCAAGTGTGGCGCTCGTATAAAGCGCCTTGTCGAATACGGTGTTGCCGCGGCTTGCCGGCACCCACGGCTTCGCCTGAGCGACTCCCCAGTAAGTGAGATTCAGGTC
>JAHFTY010000085.1 GCA_023265365.1 Acidobacteriota bacterium | reverse complement strand
CAGCAACTTCATCCGGGTTCGCGTCCCTGAAAACCTTCCGGCAAATCAATGGTTCCGGGTTCGACCGCAGAGCCTCGACGAAAATGGGCTGCGTTGTTAGCGGGAATCAGGTTTCAAAGACGACAACGGCGCATGAGATCAGGCGATCGTGCGTGAGCGACACGTGGAATCGCATCGCTCCCATCGAAGTGGCGCGCGAGAGCGCCTGGCCGTGGAGATGTAATTCCGGTTTGCCCGACGCGAGGCGTTCGACTTCAACGTCCAGCCACTTCACTCCTTCAGCCCAGCCCGTTCCCAGCGCTTTGAAGGCGGCTTCTTTTGCGGCCCAACGGGCTGCGAAGTGAATGGCGGGATTCGCCGAATTCTTGCAGTACTCCTTTTCTCCTTCCGTATATATTCGATTGATGAAACGGTCGCCGAAACGCTCGATCGAGTCGCGGATTCTTTCGTTCTGAACGACGTCTATTCCGACACCGGTAATCATAAAGTTCCAAACGAATGTTACAGGCAAAACGCGAGTCTCAAATAACTTTCCTGCGCTCGGACCTCATCGATCGAATTCCCGGAGTGGTGCATGGATTTTCGACGCGCCGGGCCGAGAGGGACGACTTCACGCAAGGCCCGCTGTCGTCGTCGAATCCGATGATCAGGATCAATCGCGCACGCTTTGTCGCGGCGGTTGGCGCGATTGGTTGGCCAATCCTGAAGCTGAAACAGGTTCACTCCGGAATCGTCTGCGACATGGACGATACGAAAGCCGCCGGCGACGCCGTCGAAGGCGATGCGTCCGTGACCTCTATTTCTGAAACGCTGCTCGGCGTCCAGACCGCGGATTGCGCTCCCATCCTGATTGCGGATTCCCAGTCCCGCTGCGTCGCTGCGATTCACGCCGGATGGCGGGGCGCCGCGGCCCGCATTTCGGAAAAGACGGTCGCCCGTCTCGAACGGAAATTTGGTGTCGCGCCCGGCGATCTGGTGGCGTCGATCGGTCCGCACATCGGAGCGTGCTGTTATGAAGTGGGGCCTGAAGTGGTACGGGAGATCGCGGACCCGGACGCCATTGAAAGACATCCGGAATGGGAAAAGCCTCATCTCAATCTCGGAGTTGCGAACCGGAACCAATTGCTCGACGCCGGTCTGCCTGCCTCTCAGATTGAGACTTCCTCGCTTTGCACAAGGTGTCGCGCCGACCTTTTCTTCTCGTATCGGCGTGACGGCGAACCTACGGGCCGCATGCTTTCAGTGATCGGCATCGAGCCTCGGCAATGAAGAAGGCGCGCGCAACTCTCGATCGGGTTCTTTCGAAGGCGGGCATCGCTTCGCGGACGACAACGCGGGAATGGATTCAGCAGGGTCGCGTGAAGGTGAATGGCCGCGTCGTCAAGAACCCGGATTTCTGGGTCGAACAGAAAGACACGGTCCACTTCGACGGCGCAAAAGTGAAGGCCGGGAAGAAGGTCTACATCGCGCTCAACAAGCCTACAGGCTTCGTGACCTCGACCCAGGACAAGAAGAACCGCCCTACCGTGTTCGATTTGGTGCAGGACCTCGGACGATGGGTATTCGCGGTTGGACGTCTGGATCTGGACACGTCCGGCTTGCTGATCCTTACGAACGATACGGAATTTGGCGAGTTATTGCTGCAACCGGAGTCGAAAGTCCCGAAGACGTACTATGTCAAGGTGTCGGGCGTCGTCACCGGGGAACAGTGCACACAGCTCGAATCCGGCCTGGACATCGGCCGGGGCGAGAGGTCCGGAAAAGCCGTGGTCAAGCCGGTTCGGGCGACGGAAAAATATTCGTGGTTTGAGCTGACCATCACGGAGGGAAAGAACAGGCAGGTCCGGCGCATGTGCGAGGCGATCGGGCACCCGGTGCTGAAGCTGGTGAGGATTCGGATTGGCCATTTCGAGCTGGGCGATATTCCATCTGGCAAATATCGAAAGCTCGAGCCGCGGGATTTGTCGCGGTTGCTCGGAAGGAAGTAACGCGGGACGAAGGCCCGCGGCAAGGTGGCGTAGCCCGGGCGTGATAAGGAAACCGCGCGCGATGAGAGGGACACTTCCCTTTTCCCCGCCTTGGCCAGGCGGGGTGCCGCCGAGCGGCGGGGCGGTTCGTTAAACAAAACAAATTCTTGAACAGCGCCACCCCGGCGCTTCGCGCCACCCCTCCTCGACGAGGAGGGGAAAACGCTTTTCCTCGATTTCGCTTCATTGGGACAGCTGTGCCTCAACGAGGAGACATCTGAGGGGAAAACGCTCTTCCTCGAACCCGCCTTAGGCGGTTTCCCAGCATTCACCGCTTCGGGGCTCACGCGTTTCCATTAGTCCGGGTCGGTGGCGAGGGAGACGTTAAAGCGATTGGTGAGATTCGCCATTCCCACGGTCAGCGTGAGTTCCACGATCTGCGTTTCGTTGAGGTGTTTCTTGAGGTCCTGCATCGCTTCGTCCGACGTTTTGACGTTTCGCGTCAGTTCTTCGGTATAGCGCAAGACTGCTTTTTCGGCGGGCGAGAATGCGGCGCTTGAAGAGTAGGTGTCGATTTCGGCGAGTTGTTGTTCAGTGACGCCCACTTTCAATCCCACGGACTTGTGAGGCCCGGCGCAGTAGGGGCAACCGTTCAAGAGCGACGTTTTCACGTAAGCGAGTTCGCGGAGCTTTCCGTCGAGCGAGCCCTTCATCATGAGTGCCTTGTAGAACGGCATGAACGTTTCGAGCGTGAGCGGGCTATGCGCCCATAGCTTCCAGATATTGGCGATTTTGCCGGACTTTTGAGTCACCTGGGCGAGGATCTTCTCCTGATCCGGCCCGGCTCCTTCCTTCTCCACATACGATAAACGCGCCATCAGTCCTCCCTTTGGTTCTGAGACAAAACCCGAATTATAGACGAAACAGGAATGCTAGACTGCAAGGCATGGGTGGATCTAATCCTTATGTCACTCAGGAACCCCCGAATCCGGCGACGAAGAGATTCACGATCACCTTCCTCCCGATGAACGTGACCGTCGAAGTCGATCCGGCGAAGATTCCTTACGGCCACACCGGTTTGCCAGGCAGCATCCTGGATATTGCGCTGGCCCATGGAGTCGATATCGATCATGCCTGCGGAGGAGTCTGCGCATGTTCCACCTGCCACTGCATCGTCCGCGAAGGTCTGGAGTGCTGCTCCGAAATGGGAGATTGCGAGGATGAGGAACTGTCGTACGCGCCGGGCCTGACTCCCAGGAGCCGGCTTGGTTGCCAGACCGTGCCCGATGGAAGCTGCAACCTCATTGTTGAAGTGCCGGGATGGAACCGCAACGCGGTCCGGGAACCGCATTAATCAAATTAGTCTGGATTATCGGGCCAGCCCTCGTTATAAAATCGGACCCAATCCCAAGAAGAGGAATCTACACGCATCGAAAAATAAAAGGTGGGGCTATATGAAGGCACGCACCCGAGTCTGGACTGGATCGGTTTTCGTCATCAGCTTGTTATCGGCAGGTTTGATTCTGACTGCGCAGACACCTGCGAATCCTCCGCCGCAGAATCCACCGGCCGCAACCTCCCCGCAGAATCCACCGGCCACGCCTCCGGCTGAGAATCCCGATGATCAGAAGTACAAACTGGCCGTGGACGTCGAGCTTGTCAACGTGGTGGCGACGGTTCTGGACGAGAGCGGCAAGTACATGGACGGCCTGAAAAGAGAAGATTTCAAGATCTTCGAAGACGGCAAAGAGCAGCAGGTTTCATTCTTTTCGCACGATCTGCGCGTTCCGATCAGCGTCGGTGTGCTGGTGGACACCAGCGGAAGCATGAAGCACAAACTCCAGCAGGCGCTTCAGACCGTCCGCGAGATTGCGCTGGCGCTCTCTCCGCAGGACGAGATGTTTCTGATCACGTTCGCTTCCGACGCCGACGTGCGCCACAAGTTCACCAACAACATTCAGGACGTGCAGAAATCTCTTCGCGACGTGAAATCCGGCGGCGAAACGGCCGCTTATGACGCGATCGGCATGGGCATGCAGGAGATGAAGCGCGCCAAACACAGCAAGAAGATCCTGATTCTCGTGACGGACGGATTCGACACGAAAAGCCGGATCAACGCGATGGACGTGGAAGACCTTCTGAAGCGGAATGAGGTGTTGGTCTATGCCATCGGCATCGACGACGACGAGAATGACCCATACGTTCTGCGCCGGGAGAAATACCACATCTACCACTACATGTTGAACCGGCTCACTTCCACAACCGGCGGCCGGGCCTACCGGATGTTCACCGGAAGGACTTACGCGCTGCAAGGTGTTGCGCAGCTGCTGCTGGACGAACTCCACCAGCAATATACGCTGAGTTACTACCCCACTTCCGGCCGGGAAGGGACGGCGTGGCGCCAGGTGGAGGTCAAGGTCGATAAGACGGGATCCCAAATCCGGCACAAGACCGGCTATTACGTCAGCCAGGGCAGCAATCAATAAAGATGGCGGATTCGGTCCCTGTCACCGAATCCGCCTTGCTCGCATTCGAGACTCTCGATTATGATTCAGGGCAGTTTATTGAATGTCTAGGGAGCAGTCAAAGGGGCCTTTTCTATGCTCGTAGTAACGCGGAAGAAGGACGAAAAACTGATTATCGGCAACGAAATCGAGATTCAGGTCCTCAGAATCGGCCGCGATAACGTGCGGCTGGGGATAAAAGCTCCCGCACATATTTCCATCTACCGTTACGAAATCTACGAAGCGATCAAGCAAGAGAACGTGACAGCCGTCAAGTCACAGATTCCCGATAAGGATACGCTTGAAGCGATTTCCAAAACCGCCGGCTCCGAAACAAAAGGCGAATAGTCTCTCCCAATCCTCGACATGCGAGTCCTGATCGCGGAGGACGACCCGGTTTCCCGGCGCATCGTCGAAATCACTCTTCGAAATTGGAAATACGACGTCGTTCCCGTCGCCGATGGTAAAGCCGCGCTCGAGATTCTTAACGGCGAGAACGCGCCGCGCCTCGCGCTTCTCGACTGGATGATGCCCTTAAAGGACGGTCCCCAGGTTTGCCGCGAGATTCGCGCCGAGCCCGCGCCTCGCTACACGTACATCATTCTGCTGACCACCCGGAGCGGAAAAGCGGACATCGCTGAAGGACTTGAAGCCGGAGCCGACGACTACGTCATCAAACCTTTCGAAGCGATCGAACTGAAAGCGCGGCTGCTGGCCGGCAGCCGCATCATCGAACTCCAGGATCAGCTTCTGGAAGCCCAGGAAGAACTCCGCCATCAGGCCACGCACGACGCGCTCACCGGCGTCTGGAATCGCGCAGCCATCCTGGACAAACTGGAAATCGAGCTTCAGCGCGCCCGGCGCCAGACAACGCCGCTCACCGTGATGATGGCGGACCTCGATCGTTTCAAGACCATCAACGACACCTACGGGCATCAGGCCGGCGACGTCGTGCTGCGCAACGTGGCGCAAATCATGAGCGGGGCAGTGCGCGTCTACGATGCAGTGGGCCGATATGGCGGCGAGGAATTTCTCATCGTGGCGCCCGGATGCGACGTACTGACCGCGCAAACCCTCTCCCAGCGGCTGCATTCCCACGTCGGGCGCATCGCCCAGGCCGCGAACCATCCCGCCGCGAGCGTGACGTGTTCGTTCGGTGTCGTGACGACCATCGATGGGAACGTGGATTCCGACGCCCTGATCCGCGCCGCCGATGACGCGCTTTACCGGGCGAAAACCAACGGGAGAGACCGCATCGAGGTGGCCGCCGCAGCAGAGGCCGGTTAGACAACGACGGTTCAGCCACGCCTGCGTCAATCGTCCATGTGCTCCGATTCGACTTTGAGCTTTTTCTTGCACCCTTCACACACCCATCGATGTTTGCCGTCGATGAAGGCGTGGTAGTGAATGCCTTTGCCGTCGTCATCCGCGCAGACTTCACACTTCATTTCCGTCTTTCCTATATCCCCTCAGCGTGAGTGAAAACGCGTGTGTATCCCGGCCGGTTCGATTCGAACGCCGGCTGCATGACGGAATAAACGTAGTTGTTTTCGAGCGGCGACAGGTAGAAGTGGAGCGATACGAGATCCTCCGAGCTTTGGAGATTTGAAACCTGGTGGATCTCTGTGGTCTGAATACTCAACACCGACCCCGGTTTGAAATCCTCCGAATGATCGGCTCGTATGTGACCGCCGGCGGTTCTGAGGTAGTTATCCGCAGACAGCGTGCCCTGAACCGCATAAACGGTACAAATCGACCGGCCATGATCGTGGATGGGACTCCTCTGGCCGGCCCGCCAGCAGAGCACCAGAACCTCGAAGTTCAAATCCTTGAATACCAGATTGCGTGCGTAGCGGTTCTCCGTGAACTGAACATAGGGAGAAATCTCGGTGGGATCCGGTTTCAGGTCCAGAATCAGTTTTCGAAGATCAGGGAGTGAGAGGTCCTTGGCCGTGTGTTTCAGTTCCTCGATGACTCCGGCGAGGTTCATCGTTCCAAGGTAAGATCATACCGATGCAGAATCAAGGCCAAAGGCTGGATCCCTCGTTCGTCGACCGGGTCTGCGAGCCGGTGCATCGAGATTTCATCCGGCTGGTCCACTGGAACATCGAGAAAGGCAAACGCTGGGCCCTGCTCGAACGGTGCCTCGACGACGAATCCATCCGATCCGCCGATATTCTCAGCTTGAACGAAGCCGATTACGGAATGGCCCGCTCCGGAAACCGGCACGTTGCGTTCGAGATTGCGGAACGGCTTGGAATGCGCGTCATTTACGCCCCGACTTTCTTCGAATTCACCAAAGGCACCGGAGACGAGCGGTCGGCGCCTGGTGAAAACACGGCCGCGCAACACGGAAACGCGGTATTGACCCGCCTGCCCGTCGACAGTTTCCAGAACATCAAGCTGCCTTCCTGCCACGACGCCCTTCAAAGTGAAGAGAAGCGTGCGGGGGGCCGCTCGGTCCTCATCGTGAAGATGCGTGCCGCTCGCGGCTTCCAGTTCACGCTTGCGGCGACGCACCTGGAAGTTTTCACGACCCGGAAATGCCGGGCCCGCCAAATGCAGTTTCTCCTGGAACACCTTAAGGAATCCCCAGCCATTATCGCGGGCGACTTCAACACGAATACGTTCGACCGGGGTTCGGTTTGGCGCACCATTCAAGGTTTGATCGCGCTGCTCGGCGCCGGCGTCAAGACGCGCGTCCAGCGCCCCTGGATGGCAGAACCTCTATTCGACTTCCTGAAGGCCGAGGGCTTCACATGGGACCAGTTCAACGATTGGAATCCCACCAACATTGCGGATCTGAGCGCGCTGGAAGACCGGAAATATCTTCCCGCGTTCCTTGTGCAACTGGCGTTGAAGCGTGGACGCGAATTGCCGCTGCGCCTGGACTGGATTGCGTGCCGCGGTTTCAAGGCTGTCGTTCCAGGCAGGACACTGACCGCTCTGCCGGCAGAACCCAGCGACCACCTTCCGATCACCTGCGATCTTGCACGCGTTTCAGGAACCGTATGATGACGGCTTGATGCGCGCGAAACCCTCCAACCGAAAACCGCCCGGCCAGGGATCTCTTCTCGCCGGCGTCTTCGCGATGGACCTGCGGGCTCTCGCACTGTTTCGAGCCGGGATGGCGCTCTTCATTCTCTTCGATCTGTACACTCGCGCAGGCAACCTGGGCGCTCATTACACGGATGCGGGAGTGTTTCCCCGGAGCTGGGCTACACAATATTTTTTGCAGAGCCCGGTTTATTCCTCCTGGAATCCCGCGGCCATCGCGCCTCACTTCGCTGCAGGCGGTGCGCCGGCAGTGGCGCTGATCTTCCTGATCCACGCGGTTGCCGCCATCGGCCTGCTCATCGGATACCGGACGCGTTTCATGACGTTTATCGTCTGGTTTCTCATGGCTTCCCTCCATGCGCGCAACCCGCTCGTGCTCAGCGTCGGTGACGATGTGACGCGCCTTCTTCTGTTTTTCGCCATGTTCCTTCACCTGGGAGCGCGGTATTCCGTGGATGCGCGGCAGGCGGCCGGCCGGCCCGAAGGTTCTCTTTCGTCTCCCGCCACGGCGGCCTTCTACGGCCAGTTCATCTGCATCTATTTCTTTGCGGCCCTCCTCAAAAACGGCCCGGAATGGCGGAGCGAAGGAACGGCGCTCTACTATGCTTTCCATTTCGATCAGTTTGCGACGCCTCTGGCCAAATCGTTGCTCGGCCGCCCCGGACTCTTGAGATGGATGACGTTCGCCGCATGGTGGGTCGAGTTGGCGGCCCCGTTGTTGCTTCTGGTTCCCCGGCGCAGCGTCAAGGTCTGCGGAGTTCTCCTTCTGGCGGGTCTCCAGGTTGGAATCGGCATGACGCTGGAATTGGGCCACAATCCGTGGATCAATCTCATTGCTTTGTTGCCTTTCATTCCGACCTGGAAATCCCGGCCGTCGAAGATGGAATTCCATTGGCCGCGAGACCTGATGGCGTGTGCCGTTCTTGTGCTGGTCGTGGCCTATAACATCGGATTCCCATCCTCACTGCAATTGCCGGCTCTCGCGCTGCGCCTCGAGCAGTATTGGGGAATGTTCGCGCCTGCGCCGAACCGGGACGACGGATGGTATGTGGTTGAGGGACGTTTGAAGAATCGGAGCAGAGTGGAAGCTTTCAGGGAGTCGGGAGCGGTTTCCTATGACAAGCCGTCTTCCGCGGAAGCTTTTTATCCGGGGGAACGATGGCGAAGATACTTCATCAACATCGGCACACGGGACTTCAAGGATTTCAGGCTGCCGTTTGTTCAGTACATCTGTCGAAACTGGAATGGCAGGAACACGGCCGGCCGGCATCTCGAACAAGTAAGCCTCTACTTCATGCGTGAAGTGACGCCTCCGCCGGGACAGGACGGGAAAGTGGAGAAGCTTTTGTTTTACGAATACGCATGCCTGCCTTAGCTACAGGGCGCGGGCCAGAGCTTCGGCGGGATGCAGAGGGCGGCGGCCAGTGGCGTGTTCGACCTGTTGCCGGCAGGATACGCCCGGAGCAACGACGACCGCTTCAGGGTTTTTCTCGACGGCGGGAAACAGCCGCCGCCTCCCGATGGCCATGGAAACGTCGTAGTGCTCTTTCTCGTAACCAAAAGAACCCGCCATTCCGCAGCAACCCGAGTCGATCTCCTCGACCGCATACGCCATCGCAACGGCCTCCTTTAAATAGCGCGAACCGATCAATGCCTTCTCGTGGCAGTGGCCGTGTATCAAGGCTCGCGCGGTCTGGCGGATGAACGGAAGTCTCCAGCGGCCGGCCTGCTTTTCTTTCACGATGAACTCTTCAAACAGGAAGGACGCATTCGCCACATCCCGGGCCTGAGAACTCCGAACAAGGTCGGGATACTCGTCACGGAAGGTCAAGATGCAACTTGGCTCGCAACCAACGATGGAATAACCGTCCTTCACGAGCGGATGAAGCCGCGCGATGTTGAACTCCGCGCTTTCGCGTGCGGCGTCCGGAAAACCTTTGGAGATCATGGGGCGTCCGCAGCACGTGCGTTCAGCGAGGCGGACGTCGTAGCCCGCCGTTTCAAGGACCTGGGTGGCGGCCTTTCCAATTTCGGGATAGTTGTAGTTGATGAACGTGTCGTGAAATAGGATCACGCGGCCGGCGCCTTCGAGACTCGGGTTGCGGAATTGGGTTTTGCGTTTCGTGAACCAGGTTTCGAACGTCTCGGAAGCAAACGGGGGCAGTGTTCTTCGGGCGTCGATTCCCGCGAATCGATCGAGCATGCGGCGCGGCACCGGATGAGTCATTGTCCAATTCGCCATTGAGGGCCACAGCGAAGCGATACGGCTCAGCGCGTGAATATTGGCGAACATGCGGGATCGGAGAGATGTGCCGTTGGCTTCGTTGTAGTGGGCCAGGAATTCGTACTTCAGTTTCGCCATGTCCACGTTCGACGGACACTCGGCCTTGCACCCTTTGCATTCCAGGCAGAGGTCCAGCGCGTCGTGCATTTCCCGGCCGGTGAACTCATGCGCCGGTAACTTCCCATTCAGGATTTCACGCATCAGGTTTGCGCGTCCGCGTGTGGAGTGTTTGTCCTCCATCGTCGCCATATATGAGGGACACATCGTGCCGTCGTTCTGTTTGCGGCAGACGCCGGCTCCATTGCAAAGCTCAACGGCCGTTGCGAACCCGCCTTCGCGCGAAAAATCGTAGTGCGTGTTGATGTTCAGCGTGTGATACGCCGGTCCGTACCGCAGGTTTTCGGTCATGGGCGGCGCATTGACGATCTTGCCGGGATTCATCCGGTGTTCGGGGTCGAACGCGCCCTTCACATCGCGGAAGGCCTTGTAGAGTTGGGGACCGAACAGCCGCTCGTTCAGGTGACTGCGCGCCAGACCGTCGCCGTGTTCGCCGCTCATGCCGCCGCCGAATTCGATCACGAGTCCGGCGATCTCGTCGGTCATGTCTTTCATGATCCGGATGTCGCCCGCGTCCTTCGTGTTGATCATGGGGCGGATGTGCAGGCAGCCGACGCTCGCGTGTCCGTAGTAGCCGGCCGCGGTGCCGTACTTGTCCACGACTTCGCGGAAACGCACGAAAAATTCGGGAAGTTTTGCGGGATCGACCGCGCAATCCTCGACGAAAGCGATGGGTTTCCGGTCGCCCTTCATTCCGAGCAGCAGGCCGAGACCGGCTTTCCGGACTTTCCAGATACTGGTTTGTTCGGAAGCATCGAAGGCGCGTCCATAGGCATAGCCGAAGTGGTGTCGTTTGAGTGCGGCTTCCATGGCGTCGAGTTTGGAGCGCAACTCGGATTCGTTCTCGCCGTAGAACTCCACCAGCAGAATCGCGTGGGGATTGCCCTGCAGAAATCCCATCTGACGCGACAGGTCGAGCGAGCCGCGCGCGAGATTGAGGATCATGTCGTCGACCAGTTCGACCGCCGCGGGATGAAACGGAAGGATGACATCGTTCGCGCGAATCGCATCGACGATGTCGGTGAAGTGCACCACGCCGAGAGCCGTGGCTGCCGGGCGCGGCTCGATCCGCACTTTCGCCTGATGAACGGCGGCAAGCGTGCCTTCCGACCCGACCACGAGTTTCGACAGGTTGAACTTCCCGTTGCGTACGAACTCGTCCAGGTTGTATCCGCTCACGCGGCGCATGATGGCCGGAAAGCGCCGATGGATCTCGTCGCGGTTTGCATTGACGATGTCCGCAATCCGGCCTTCCAGGCCGCCGCGCCGCCGCGCGTCGTCGAACCCGGTTTCTTTGAGGATCCGCCCCTCGCCTGAAGCCAGGATGACGTGCATCTCGAGAACGTGATCGATCGTCTTCCCGTAAAGAATGGAATGCGAGCCCGCCGAATTGTTGCCCATCATTCCGCCGAGAGTGGCGCGATTTGCGGTCGCGGTGTCCGGCCCAAACAGGAATCCGGACGGTTTGAGATGCAGGTTGAACTGCTCCTGAACCACTCCCGGCTCGACGATCGCCCAGCGTTCCTCGGGATTCACTTCGAGGACCCGGTTCAAATATTTCGACATGTCGATGACCACCGCATCGCCAACCGTCTGTCCCGCAAGACTGGTGCCCGCCCCCCTGGGAAGAACCGGGACTTTGAAATCGCGCGCAATTTCCATGGTGGCGAAAACGTCGTCGGGAGTCTTCGGAATGACCACGCCGATGGGTTCGATTTCGTAGATGCTCGCATCGGTGGAATACATCAGACGGGTTCCGCGATCGAACCGCACTTCGCCGGAAAGCCGCGATTTCAGAGCATGTTGCAAATCTTCATTCATAGGATTTCACAGCGACTGATCGTCACAAAAAGGTTTGCGGTTTGTCACGCCGATATATAGACTCCCGCCCAGAAAACCAGACAATCAGGAAGGATATTCTCATGTCCGCGCCTGTTTTTGCGGAACTGAGAAAGTTGACGCAGAGTGCGGGCCAGGCAGCTCACATCGCTCAACCGTCGCCTGAAGTCTGAAGTAACCAACTGAGATGGATAGGAGGGATCCACATGAAACGCATCCTCTGCGTTGGCGCAGGGCTATTCGTCGCCCTGCTTTCGCTGCCCGCATTTTCGCAGACTGACAGAACAGGAGCGATCGCCGTTCGCGCGCAAGACTCGACCGGCGCCGTCATTCCCGGAGTCGAAGTTTCTGTCGCCAGCCCGGCGATGATCGGTGGAGAGCGAAAGGAAGTGACGGACGAGACGGGCACCTACCGGTTCACCCTGCTCCCGCCCGGCACGTACACCGTGACGTTCGCTCTTCCAGGCTTCAAAACCACGAAGTTCGAAGCCGTCGAGCTGAATGCCACCGTCACCCGCACGATCACGGCAACGATGGAAGTCGCCAGCACGGCGACCGAATTGACCATCATGGGTACGGCCGCGGCGATCGATCTGGAGTCGGCGACAGTCGGTGTGAACATCAGCCAGAAAATGATGGATGAACTTCCGTGGTCGCGCAGCCTTACGGGCATGTCGATGATGATTCCGGGTACGTATTCCACATCCTTCGACATCGGCAATTCCAGCTTTGGAACCAGTTCCACCATCGCGGCGCGGAGCGGCGGCCGAAGCGGCGGCAACGTGGTGACCATCGACGGCCTTGTCTGGTGCCAGACGTACTCCGACTATGGTTCGTTCGAAGAGATGAACGTTTCGACGAACGCCAAGGGCGCCGACCAGATGAATTCCGGCATCACCATTGCGATGGTTGCGAAAGCCGGCGGCAACTCCTTCCATGGCAACTTCACCACCAAGTATCAAAACGGATCGATGCAGAGCAACAACGTCACCCAGGACCTGCTCGACCGCGGCTTCCCGGCCGGCAGCAACAAGTACACCCACTTTACCGATTACTACGGCGATATCGGCGGACCGATCCTGAAGAACAAGCTCTGGTTCTACGGCGCCTACCGCCAGGGTTATCAGGGAACCTTCATTCCGGGCTTCCGAACAGCCGTGGGAGGCGAACTGACCGAGTTCTTCACGGTGCTGAAATCCCCGACCGCCAAGCTGACGTATCAAATGACCTCCAAACAAAAGCTGGAAGCGTATGTCTCCATCCCCGACAAATTCCAACCCTACCGCGGCGGCGGCGCCCTGGTGCCTCGCGATGCCACGCAGGATCAGGATTCCTGGTCTTCTCAAGGTCCGGTGCTGACCTACACCAACATCATCGACTCCAAGACTTCGCTCACCGCGAAGATCGCGCGCGGCGGCTATTGGTGGCCGGCATATACCTACGGACTGCCTGACGGAATGGGCCCGAACATCTTCGTCAATGGCCGAACCCAGCGAATCCCGACCGTGCCGAACTGGCTCGGCGTCAAGAATGTCGGCGTGCGCATTTCGGATAACACGACCGGCGCGACAGATGGCGGATTCCAGTCGAATTATTCCCGGCCCATCCGCTGGCAGTACAACCTGGACCTGAGCCGATTCGCCCGCGTGCTGGGCAAGAATAACGAGTTCAAGGTCGGTTACATGGGTTGGTGGGACAAGGATTACACCATCAATTTCGGATATCCGTACTATCAGTCGTATACCTATCGCAGCGCGTCCACCGACAAGTGTTTTGACAAGGCCGGGAATGAGATCACGGAGATCTGCGATAACCTCTTCAAAACTCCGTATCGCGTCACGGTTTCCGACACCCCCAACAATAACTCGGACCTGAGCACCTACAAATCCGCGTACTTCAACGACAAGATCACGGTCAACCGCAAGCTCACCGTGAACATCGGACTGCGCTGGGATCACACGGCATCGTTTGTTCCGCCGCAGGGCAACGACGGCACAGGGCCGTGGTCCCAGAAGTTCGCGATCGCCCAGAAGCAGAATTTCATCAACAACCCCGACGGCAGCAAGGTTGTTTTCCCGACCTACAACCTGTTCGAACCCCGGATTTCGTTCGCGTACGATTTGACCGGAACCGGCCGAATCGCGATCAAGGCCAGCTATGGGAAGTACGGCGGACTCACGTCAAGTCCGGGCAGTACGCTCGGGCCCGGCGGAAGCAACGTCAATCCGTTCGGTACGACGTCCTGCACTTACAACAGCTGGGACGGCACGATTCCATGGGACGCAAAAACGAAAGGCTTCGGTCCCGACAGAATCATGGGAACGAGTGACGACGTGAATCTCAACGCTTCGTGTCTGCAGGTGGGTCCGAACGCCAGCGGCCAGATTGCCCCTGTCCGGACTTATCGGTTCGGTTCCAACCTGAACGCCGCATTCCTGACGGAATATGCCGGCGGTCTTGAAGTGGCGCTGACCCGGGACTATTCGATCCGCTTCAACTTCTCGCGCAAGTTCGATGTTCCGGGAACGAGGACGACCAACAACAACACGCCGTACGAAGCGTACACCTCCATTACTTCCGCCGACGACCCCGGCCGCGACGGCAAGCTCGGAACGTCCGACGACAACCCTTACGGAAGGATCTTCTATTACTCCGTGCCGGATTCCTATGTGAACCCGGCCAGCAGGGCAACGCGGCTGTCGCCGACCAACCAGACCTGGGTGAATGTGGATCGCGGCTCGAACGAGGGCGTGTCGCATTACACGGGATACAACGTCGACTTCAATAAGAACTACTCCAACAAGTGGCAAATGCTTGTCGGTTACGCCATCTCGTTAGCGCACGGCGGCAACACGAATCCACTGACGCCCAACGCCAGGCTCTATCCGAATTCGATGGCCCAGTCGCTTCCAGGACACAACAAAGCGTGGGATGTGACCTGGCACCATTCCCTGAAGATGAGCGGCCAATACGGCCTGCCGGATGTCCCGCTGCTGTTTGGATACAAGCTGGCCGGTGTTTCATGGTCATCCACATTCACGGCCCAGACCGGCGAATGGTACGGCCGCAGCGCCGAAGTACGCGACGTGCGGAACCAGACGCAGAGCGTGACCGTGGAAAACCATTGGGGCCGCTTCCCTGCGCTAAGCGACTGGGATCAGTCCATCCGCAAGAAATTCAAGGTCGCGGAAGGTAAATCCCTCGAGTTCACGTGGGAACTCTTCAATACGATGAATGCGAACACGATCCGAAACTGGAGAAGCACCAGCACCGCGAACTCCAACTACCTTCAGCCCAAAGGACCACGAAACGACGGCACCGAACCCCTGCGGCCGGGCTCCATTCTCGCTCCGCGTATCTACGAGTGGGGCGTCGCTTTCAAGTTCTAACTCCCGTTTCTCTCAAGACCACGGGCGGCCCGCAACGGGCCGCCCTTTTTCATTATAGGTTTGCGGTTTGGAACCTCGATCTATAGACTCCCGCCAGAAGTTGCCAGATTCAAGGTGGATTACTCCCATCCGCACCTCACCATTCTGCGGGCGCCGTCATTCCCGGCGTCGAAGTCTCGATTTCAAGTCCGGCGATGATCGGTGGCGCACGGAAGGAAATCACCGATGAAACCGTATCCTACTCGGACTACGGCTCGTTCGAGCAGATGAACGTGTCCACCAACGCCAAGGGCGCCGACCAGATGAATTCGGGCATCACGGTTGGCATGGGGATCAGTCTCGGCGACCGAATGCTATAATGCCCGGCGAAGTTTTGGGAACTCCCATCCGCTCACCCTCGTACAGGAATTCATGGCCAGGAAGAAATCGCGAAAATTCATCATCCTCTTTTTGCTGTTGGTCGTCGTGGTGGCGGCCGGGGTCTACACCGTGTCGGTCATGTCCCGGCCGGCGTCGGAAATCGATCCGTCCCGCCTGACCACCGTTCAGCGCGGCGATCTGGCCAGGTCGGTTGTGGCGATCGGGAAGATCGAGCCGGTCTCGAAGGTCGACATCAAGTCCAAAGCCAACGGAATCATCAAGGAAATCAAAGTTCAGATCGGCGACCTCGTTCAGGAAGGGCAGATTCTGGTCGAACTCGACAAGGAAAACCTTCAGGCCCGATTGCATGAAGCGCGTGCCGCCCTGCTGGGGGCGCAGGCGAACGTGAAGGCGGCGCAGGCGGAACTCGAGAAGAACAAGATCGAAGCCGAAGGCGTGGACGTCGCCTTCGCGCGCCGGAATCGGGATCGTGCGGAGCAACTTGCGAAGGACGGACTCATTCCTCAGCAGAATCTGGACGACGCCCGGCTCGCCGTCGACATCGCCGTCAATCGACAGCGAGCCGCGCAGTCGCAGCTTACCGTCACGCAGGCGCGTGTGGCGCAGGCGGAGGCGTCGGTCGCTCAGGCCGAAGCCGCCGTCGAACGCGTGCAGGAAGAACTCAGTAATGCGACCATTCGGGCGCCCATCAAGGGAATGGTGCTCTCCCGCGACGTCGAATTGGGCAGTCCGGTTTCTTCCATCCTGAACATGGGCGCCGGCGCGACGCTGGTGATGGTGCTCGGCGATATTCGTGAGGTCTTTGTCCGCGGCAAGGTCGATGAAGCCGACATCGGGCTGGTTCGGCTCGACCAGCCCGCACGCATCCGTGTCGAGACCTTCAAGGACCGCCCGTTCGCCGGCCGCGTTACGCAGCTTTCTCCGCTCGGCGTGGAGAAAGACAACGTCGTGAGTTTTGAGGTGCGCGTCTCCATCGACAACGCCGGCGGCGAACTTCGCGCGAATATGTCGGCCAATGCGGAGATCGTTCTCGAGGAACACAAGGGAACCCTCACCGTTCCCGAGAAGGCCGTCATCTACGACGCTCAGCGCAATGCCTTCGTTGAAGTTCCTGCTCCAGACACCAAGTCCGGCAAGGAGCGCCGTTCTGTGAAGATCGGTGTCAGTAACGGAACACGGACCGAGATCGTCCAAGGGTTGACGGAAGGCCAGAAAGTCATCCTTCAGTAGCCGGAGGTGCCGATGTTCCGACTCTGTCTGTTGATCCTGGCGATGTTGCCGCAGGAGCAGTCTGCGCCGCTCCCCGATCTTAAAAGCTTTCTCCAGGAGTTCCGAAAGACGCTCCGCAGCGACAGCGCTCTCCTGAGCCAGTACACCTACACGCAGAAGGAAACGCAGTACAACCTGCACGGCAATGGCAAAACCGAAAAGACCGAATTCAATGTCTACCAGATCCTCCACGGCGTCGAGGAATGGCAGACCTACCGCCGCCAGATTGTGAAAAAGGGCATCCCGCTGACCGAAAAGGAACTCCTGAAACAGGACCGCGAGCAGAAGGAGCATGTCGACAAGGAAACACGAAAACATTCGGGTGTGTCCGAAGAGAAGCGGAAAAAAGAACAGGCGAAAGGCGACCGGAAAGAAGAAGAAACGCTCGACGAAGTATTCAACATGTACGACGTCCGGCTCGTTCGCCGCGAAATCCTGGAAGGCGTTCCCGCGCTGTTGCTGACATTCAAGACCAAACCGAACTACAAGCCGCGTACCGACGACGGGAAAATCCTGAAAAAGATTGCAGGCCGGGCATGGGTGGCTGAAGCCGATCATGAGCTGGTCAAAATCGAAGCCGAAGTTGTCGAACCCCTATCCATCGGCGCAGGGTTACTGGCCAGAGTCCAGAGGGGCACGGCGCTGACCTTCGAGCGCCGGAGAATCAACAATGAGATCTGGCTGCCCGTGAAAGCGGAGGTGCTGGTGAAGGGCCGGCTGATGCTTTTCAAAGGCATCAACCTGCGGAATGTGACGGAGTTCTCCGAACACCGGAAATACACCGTCGACACCATCCTCAACTTTGGCGACGTGCCACTGAAACCAAAGCCATGAACATCCTGCCTCAAGTCTGGGACAACCTTCGCGCGAACAAGCTGCGCAGCTTCCTCACGATGTTCGGCATCATGTGGGGCATCATCTCGATCGTGATTCTGTCCGCGCTCGGCGAAGGATTCCAGCGGGGCAACGAAGCCGTTCTGCGCGAACTCGGCCGCAACATCGTCATCATCCGCAACGGCCGCACCAGTCTTCAGGCGGGCGGCGTGCGAGCCGGCCGTCCGATCCGAATCGAGTTCGAGGACGTTCTGGCTCTGAAACGCGACTCCAGACTTCTCGAAGACATCAGCCCGGAAGTCATGAAAAGCAATCTTCGCGTGAAGAGCGCGTTCAATGCCGCGAGCCTGCAGATGAGCGGAATCTGGCCGGTCTACCAGAAGATCCGGACCATCGAAGTGGATCGCGGCCGCCTCCTCAGCGGTATGGACGACAAGGAGACCCGCCGCGTCGTGGTCATCGGCTACGAAGCGGCGCGGCAGCTTTTCGCGGACCGCGATCCGATCGGACAGCAGGTCCAGTTGAATTCGATTCCTTATACGATCATCGGGAAGGTTCGAAAGAAGGAGCAGGACTCCAATTACACCGGCGCCGACAACGAGCGGCTGTTCATTCCGTACGAAACGATGCGCAAGGATTTTCCATTGCCGGGCGGGCTGAACACACCGGACACGCTGTCCGCCATTATCGCCGCGCCATATGAGCAGGTCGCGGAGAAGCTCGTCACGGATCTGGCGAAGCAGGGAAAGATCGATTTCTTCAAGGGCGGCCCGCTCGAAGACGAGATTCGGGCGATCGTCGGAAAGCGCCACAACTTCGACCGGCAGGACAAGGAAGCGCTTTCCATCTGGAACACGGCGATGGAGTCCGTGCTGTTCCACAACATCATCAAGGCCATGAATGAGTTCTTTGTATCGGTCAGCCTGATCACGCTCGCTCTTGGGGGTGTTGGCGTGATGAACATCATGCTCATCGCGGTGAAGGAACGCACGAAGGAGATCGGCGTGCGCAAAGCGCTCGGCGCGACTCCGGGCAACATTCAATGGCAGTTTTTCGGCGAAGGATTTGTGCTGACGCTGTTCAGCGGTTTGATCGGGCTGATCGGCGCGTTCGGCCTCTCGTCGCTGATCAATCTGGCGCCGATGCCGGCCCGTTTTGCCGGCATGATCATCACGTGGCGGACTGCGGCGTTCTCGATCGCCACGCTGGTCGCGATTGGCGTGATTGCGTCCGTTTATCCGGCGCGCCGCGCCGCGGATCTTCCACCCGTGGAAGCGCTGCGCTTCGAGATGTAGGCGGCAAAAAGAGCATGGTCATTCGCGAAGTCATTCTTCAGGCGCTCACGGCTCTTATCAATCATCGCTTCAGGGCA
>JAHFTY010000084.1:3228-19057 GCA_023265365.1 Acidobacteriota bacterium | reverse complement strand
AGGAAAACCATGTCGTCCGGCCGCCACTGCACATCCAGCAACGATGTCCGGGCGGTCACCGGCGGGCGAAATTCGCCTTTGGCGGTATTCAGGATCAGTCCCCGCTCCCGGATCGCGGCGGCATGGGACGGCCGGGCAATGAGGATGGCCGGGAAACCGGCCCGCGCGAGATAGCCGCCCATCGCGGTTCCGATGGCTCCGGCGCCGGCAATGACAAAACGCATCGGGGGAGGATATCACAGGCCGAAATGAGTAAATCTTCCCGGACCGGGCGGCGGAAGGGGCCGCTTCCACGCAAGCAGGAGCGCCGCAAACCTGCGGGGGACCGGGGTTTAAGCCGGACGCGGGACGGCGGAGAGCCAGGTGCACTTACAAATGCGTGAGTACCTGATTCCGGTACCGCAACAATTCTTGGAGGTCGACATGACATCATTAGTAAAGAGACTGTCGCTGTTGGCGGCTGCCGTGACAGTGGCAGCCGTCTTTGTCCTGCCATCCGCGGTGCTCCATGGAGACGAGTTCAATCTCCTGACGTATATCACCGTAAGCCAGCCGTTCCAGGTTCCTGGAGCCGTGCTGCAGCCCAACACGAAGTACGTCCTGCGACGCCTCAATGCGAATGCAGGAACCAATCACGTCGTGCGGATTCTGAATGAAGATCAGACACAGGTCATCTCCACGTTCTTCGCGGTCCCGGATTATCGTCTGGAACCCACGGGCGACACCGTCCTGACCTTCATGGAAACCGCGGCCGGCTATCCCAGACCGGTGAAGACCTGGTTCTATCCGGGCCGTATCGACGGTCTCGAGTTCATTTACTCGAAGGAACAGCGCGCCGAAATCGCGGCTCATGCCCCGGGAACTCAGAAGGCGGAGGTGCAGACCGCTCAACTGACGCAGGAGGAAAACTTCACGCCGGCCCCGGTTCAGGAAGCTCCGGCGATCGAGAACAACATCGAGCAGAACAACGAATCCGAAGTGATGCGCGAGAAACCGTCGGAACCGGAACCTGCCGTGGAGCCCGCTCCCGCGCCCGTGGATGAAAACGCGGACCAGGACAAGGCGACGGACACGACGGCCAAATCCGAGACGGACACCACGACCGGGAAAGAGCTTCCGCACACGGCGGGCGAACTCTCGCTGATCGGGCTGATCGGACTCGCATCCCTCGGCTTGCGGCAAGCGCTGCGCCGGTTCTAAATCAATCCGCCTCTGCGTCTCTTGCGATAGAATGCTTCTTCTTTCGATGACGGGGACGCAGAGGTTACTTTGATGAAGCTGGCTTTCCTGGGCGCATTCCTGCTCCTTCAGACCGCGAGCCCACCGGGAATCAATTTCTTCTCGCCGCAACAGGACATGGAGATCGGAGCCGTATCGGCTGAAGAAGCCGAACGCCAACTCCTGATCGTGCGGGATCTGCACCTGAACCAGTACATCCGTTCGATCGGGCAACGGTTGCTTGCCTCCGAGCAGTCGCGGCAGTTGCGGTTTCAGTTCCGGATTGTGAATTCAGACGAAGTCAATTCGCTCGCGTTTCCCAATGGAACAGTCTTCGCGTACAGAGGTCTGCTCAACCTGGCTTCCAACGACGACGAAGTGGCCGCCATCCTGGCGCATGAGATCGGCCACGTTGTTTCACGGCATGCGACGGCTCAATTGTCGCGGCAACTGCTCGTTCAGGCCCCCATCTCCATTTCGATGGGCCTGCCCACGGACGGATGGAAGGAGCAGCTTTCCAGACTCGGCGTCGTGTTTGGCGTGAACGCGCCTTTTCTCCATTACAGCCCCGACCAGGAAATCGAAGCCGCGGCGGTCGCGTCGAAGATCCTGACCGTGGCGCGCTTCAACCCGTCCGGGCTCGATTCGATTCTTCAAAAGGCCGGCGGAACCGTGACGTTCGTCTACAACCACCCCATCGCCGAAGTTCCGATGTTCGAACCCACCGTTCCGGTTCGCCCGAGTTTCGAATTTCGAACATTTCACGCCGCGATCGCGAAGCTTCCCAAACCTGCGGCCGGCAAAGAGCCGGAAAGCCCGTTGCCGAGCGACGCGATACCGAACGTGTACAGCCACCCTCTCAATTACTACCGGCTGAATTACCCGGATGGATGGCAGGTGTCGCCGATCCAGCCCAACGGCGTGATCATTTCGGCGCCGGACGGCATTCGGACTTCGACACGTGGAGACGACATCACTTTGGGAATGATGTTCGACATGTTCACTCTCTCCGCGGCGGACAAGCCGCTGACTCTGGAGCAGGCCACCAATCGGCTCATCGCCCATCTTCGCCAGCGGAATCAGACCGCGCGTGCCGTGCCCGGCGCGCAAACGCCCATATTGATCGGCGACCAGCCCGGCCTCAGGACGGTTCTGCTTCGCGGGGGCATGGTTCGCAGCGGGAACTCGACGGTCACGGAACCCAGCGAGGTTCTGTGGCTCGTCACGCGAATGTACTTCGACAGTCTTTTCTATATGGTGTTTGTTGCGCCCGAAGAGGATTTCCCGGCCAATCAACCGGTTTTCGAGCAGGTCCTGCGAAGCGTTCAGATCCCGTAGCTGGTATCCCGCACCATCTTCCGGATTCCACCGCTTCCCGCGACGATCACGAGCTGGGCCACCTGGCAGAACAGTCCGGAATCGACCACTCCGGTGACACTCTTGATCTGTTTCTCGACCAGTGCAGGCTGGTCCAGCGGACCATACTTCCAGTCGATGACGTAGTTGCCGTTGTCCGATACAAAGACCTTGCCGTCCTTTTCGCGGACGCGGGGCAGCCCGCCCCAGGCGGAAAGACGATGAATCACGAAGTCCACGGCGAAAGGAACGACTTCAACCGGTATCACGGCTCGGGAGCCGAGCTTCTCGACGATCTTCCCCTCGTCGACGATAATCACCACGCGCTCGGATGCGTGGGCGACCACCTTCTCCCGCACAAGCGCCCCGCCGAGCCCCTTCGTCAGGTCCAATTGGGGAGACACCTCGTCCGCGCCGTCGACGGTGACATTGATGTGCGGATGTTCGCCAAGAGTCGTCAGCCGGATCCCGCCCTGCTCGGCCATCTCACGCGACGCTTCCGAGCTGGGAATCGCAACGATGTTCAGACCGTCCCTCACGCGCGCGCCCAGCTCTCGAATGAAGTGGGCGGCGGTCGAACCGGTGCCCAGTCCGACCACCATGCCGTTGCGGATTTCTTCCAGCGCCGCGAGCGCGGCGAGGCGTTTGAGATCGTCGCTCATGATTCGTCCAGGTAATCGTTGACCTTCAGCAGGTCGTCCTCGGTTTGGATCAGCAGTTTGAAACGGCATTCCGACAGGACTTCAAGATCGCGAGTGGTATCCGAAACGATGAGCGTTTCATCGAACGTCCGGTTGAAGTGCTTGAGCGCTTCGACGGCAACGGAATGTTTCGAAATCGGACTGCTGAAATCGCCCGACACATGAATGCGAACTCCGGGACCGTCCACCAGTTCATTCGCGTAAATGAGCAAGGGCTGCCATCCGCAGCGGATCTGGATCTTATTCGCAATGTAGCGAAAGCCGGAAGAAATGATGATCGACGGGATTTTCGATTCGACCAGGCGCTCCACGACCTGAGGGACGTGACGATTGAAATCGATCTCGTCCAGGTAGGCCTCGATCTCGCGAACGCTACGGCCGCGCCACAATCCCGCATCACGCCGGCAGAATTCGTCGTAGCCGATACGGCCGTTCACCCATTCGTCGAGGTATTCGCAGGCCGTGTTGTCCCAGACGCCGAGACGCTGGTGGACGTGCTGCCATGGACTGGGCGTCTTGGTCAGTGTCCCGTCGAGATCGAAGATGGCGGCTGAAATCATCGGCGAACCAGGTTCAGGAATTCATTACGCGTGTTCTGTTCGTCCTTGAACGCGCCGAGCATGGAGCTCGTGACGGCCACGGAATTCTGCTTCTCGACGCCTCGCATGATCATGCACAGGTGCTGCGCCTCGACGACGACGGCAACGCCTTTCGGGTGAATTTTGTCATTGATGGTCTCGGCGATCTGCATGGTCAGACGTTCCTGCACCTGAAGCCTCTTGGCGAACATGTCGACCAATCGCGGGATCTTGCTGAGACCGATGACCTTTCCATCCGGAATGTAAGCCACGTGACACTTTCCAAAAAAGGGCAGCAAGTGATGTTCGCAAAGACTGAAAACTTCGATGTCTTTCACAATCACCATCTCGTCGTAGGCGACATCGAACAGTGCCGCATTGAGAATCTGGTCGGCGTTCATCTTGTATCCACTGGTGAGATACCGCAGCGCGCCATCCACACGAGTCGGAGTCTTGACCAGGCCGTCGCGCGACGGGTCTTCGCCGAGTTGTTCGAGAATGCTTCGAATTTCCCGGATCATCAGAATCCCGATGGCTCGATGTGGATCGAACCCTTGTGGCAGAGATAAATATTTTTGAATTTCGATTTCTGCGGGGCGCTTGCGGACATCGTGCCGGCCACCGGACAAATGATGGCGGCCTCGACGAACAATCGGATCCTCATCGTGATTTCTCCAGGTTCAGGTTTCTCCGGCGGCCAGTGACCGCCGGACGTGCCAAACCGAACGGACATTATACGGCAGGACGATGAAGGAAAGCCTTTTCCAGGCTGCAGATCAGCGTGGCCGGGGAGAAGGGCTTGGCAAGATAGTCCGTCGCGCCCAGGGCCAACGCTTCAGCGGAACTGACGATGTTGGTATAGCCGGTCATGAGGATGACCGGGATATCCGCATTGAACTCGCGGACCCTGGAGAGGAACTCAAAACCGGACATTTGCGGCATCTGCACGTCGCTCACGACCGCATCCACGTCTCCGGGCGTCCGGACAATGGATAGCGCGTCCACGCAGGAGTCCGCAATCACTGCGGCATAACCACGCCGCCGGATCAACTTGGCGCACATCTGCGCCATGGCTTGATCGTCTTCGACAATCAGGATGGTGAACGATGAAACGGGTGAAACCATGACTTTCGGATTCTATGGGCAATCTGTCTTCCAGAACGAAATAGTTGAAAACACTTGGCCTTCCCAGACCAACGGCCCGCCTGGGTTGTGCCCAATCGATACATTGTGGCCCTATGCGTAACATTCCTTGAACAACACCACCCCGGCGCTTCGCGCCACCCCTCCTCGTCGAGGAGGGGAAAACAGCAGTGCATGTCTGGTTGGTTGGTTTCCTCAACTCCTCGACGAGGAGGGGTGGCGCGAAGCGCCGGGGTGCTGCCGCCAAGGCGGGTTTTCACGAATGTGAGAATTGTGTTACAAAACTCGGATGCCTATATACGAGTACACCTGTTCGAAGTGCGGCAAACGCATCGAAGTGATCCAGAAAATGTCCGACAAAGATCTGAAAACCCATGCCAAATGCGGCGGCAAACTCACCAAGGAGATCTCCGCGGCCGGGTTCCAGTTCAAGGGAACAGGCTGGTACGTCACCGACTACGCGCGGAAAGGAAAGTCCGACAGCCAGGAATCCAAAAGCGAAGAGTCGAAACCTGCCGAAACGGCGACTGCGGAAAAGAAAGACACAGCCGCCGCCAAGTCCGAAAAGTCCGACAAGCCGGCGAAAGCGTCGAAATCCAGGAAACAGTGAAAGCCAGGGCCGGATATCTTCGAGCCGCCCGCATCGTCCCGCGTCTCGAAGCCGCCTATCCCAACCCGAAGTGCGCGCTCGACCACTCCAATCCCCTGCAACTCCTGGTCGCGACCATTCTCTCGGCGCAAAGCACGGACCGGATGGTCAACACCGTCACGCCGGCCCTGTTCAGGAAGTGCAAGACGGCGCAACAATTCGCGAATGCGGAACAGGATGAACTTGAAGCGCTGATCCGGCCGACCGGCTTCTTTCGAACGAAGGCGAAGCACATTAAGGAAGCGTGCCGGATCATCGGAGAAAAGCACGGTGGCAAAGTCCCGGGAACCATGAACGCGCTTCTCGAACTTCCCGGAGTTGCCCGCAAGACCGCGAATGTCGTGTTAGGCGTCGCTTTTGAACATGCGGAAGGCGTCGTGGTCGACACGCACGTTCAACGGCTCTCGCGCAGGCTGGGATTGTCCGCTGAAACACGGCCGGAGAAGATCGAAAAGGACCTGATGAAACTCATCCCTCAGGACAAGTGGATTGAGATCTCGCACCTGCTCATTCACCACGGCCGCGCCGTGTGCCGCGCGATCCGCCCCAGGTGCGCGGCTTGTCCGATCGAAGACCTTTGCAACTCCGCGGACAAGACGTTCCAGTGACCTGGGAATTCTCTCCGCTGATGCAGTTCCCCGATCACGTAAGTGCGGATATACTTCTCAGTCCTCCCGGTTATTCGATCGAAGAAACTCATGCAGAAAACCTGGCCTGAAATGTTATTGGGCGTTCTTCAGTGGACCATCGCCATTGTTTCGGTACTCGGCACGATTGGGCTTTTCACCTGGATTGCCGTGCTTCTCCTCAAGAAAGACCGATGACTGCGCTGGAAACCGTCCAGAATGAGCTCGCCCGCTACGAGCATCCCTTCTTCACTTTCTCCGCCCGCGACACGGACAATGGAGTGGAACTCTGCATCCGTTCCGCCAACCCGAACGTGCACTCACCGGGGTACAGGATCACTTTCGCGGAGCGCGATTTAAAGAGCACACAGTTTCCCTGGACCTTCCAGAAACTTCTGTACGACTGCCTCACGGACTATATTGTTGAACTCTTTACGAAGTCTCCGATGACGGGAAACCGATAACCTTCTGCTGCAGCCGGTCCCATCTCGCCTGCAAGAGGCTTCTCCAGCGCTTGTTCCCCGGAGAGTTCTCAAGTTTTTCGAGACCCCTTTCAACAACCTGCAAGGCGGCTTCCGCATTGGACAACGTTCTTTCCCAATAAATGGCGGCGCCTTCAAAGGCGGCGAGGCTGAAGATTTCGGAGTCCATCAGCTGCCGGCAGAGTTGAAACGAACGGGCCGGATCGCCGGTGCGGCGGTAGATGACGGAAAGATTCTCGAGCGCTTTGATCCGGAATGCTTCGGGGAGACCGCCTTCAATCGCGCGTTCGTATAACTGGACGGCGCGCCGCCAGTCCGGCGAATTCTCGAAAATCCGGGCCAGCGAGTACAGGTCCAGCGGATCGTCGAACGCGGCGGGCTCGGCGGCGACGCGGTCGCAGGCATGGATGCTGAGTGCCGCGAGCGATACGACGTCGTAAACGTTGTGCGTGAACACACCGGCCAGTTCGGGAGACGGCCGCTGTTGAAGAAAATCGAAGTAGACGCGCGGAATCATCGCGCCCGGAACGTCCGGACCTCTCGCGAAGGACAGCAGACTCTCCAGGGCAACCAGGCGGCAGCTGCCGTGACCATTGCGCCACAGGCGGCGGGCCGGGCTCAAAAGGTCGAAGTGGCCGATGCGTTGAAAAGGATTGTCCAGTCGGGCCAGGGTGAAGCGTGTCTCGAGTAACGGGATGTCGAAGGATCCGCCGTTATAGGTCACGACGAGATCAAATCCTTTCAGAAATTCGCCGAGGGCGTACAGCATCGAAGGCTCTTCGTCAAAATCCCGGATGAAGTACTGAATCATCCGGAAGTCGTCGCCGTCGAAATGCCCCACCCCGACAAGAAACGGACAGATCCCCGCGCCACCCTGCATTCCCGTCGTTTCCGTGTCGAGAAAGATGATCCGGTTGCGGTCGGTGACGGTGGAGCGCTGCTTCATCAGAACCATCAGTTTCTGAAGCTCCGGAATCGAGAGACGGCTGAGGCGGACTCTGCCGTGATAGTAGTTGTAGGCGTAAAGCTTCCGGACGATGTAGTGGCTGCCGAATGGCGTCGACTCCACCTCGCCCGGCGGAAGGGTCTCACGCCGGGACGCGGACCCCACGGGCACGTAGGTGAGCGGTCTCGCCGACTTCAGAAACTGCAGTTGGGTGGACAGCGGAATACTGCTGACGGGACTGAACCCCGTCAGATACGGTTGTCTGTCGCGGTCGCGCAGTTGTTTCAGCGCTTTTCCAAAATCAGGCATTCAGCACGATGTCCACAATCGCCAGTGCAGCTTCCTTCGCGTTTGACGCGGGTCCCGCACACGAGGGACATCCGGCCTCGCATTTGCAAGACTGGATCATCTGGCGGGTCGCCGCAAGAACCTGCTGGCGGATTTCATAGAGGGGCCGGCTCAAACCGATGCCTCCCGGGAAATTGTCGTAAATGAAAACTGTGGGTTGGAACGCGATTCCGTCGACGCCGGCGTCCACCGCCGAACCGATGTCGCGCCGATCGCACATCAGGAACATGCACGAAAGGTTGGCGAACGCATACGCCAGGCCGTGCAGCCCGTTCAGCCTTTCCGTCAGGGAGAACTTCAGGGCCTCAAAACGGTCGCGCGGCACCGTGACCCAATAGGCGGTGGTATGCATTTCCTGTGTGGGCAGGTGAAGATCGCCGGATCCCACGTTTTCGGCCGTGAAGAACTTCAGCTTCTTGAATCCCACCACCTGATGGGCCACATGCACCTCACCGTGATGGTGGGAGACCGCGGTTTCCATCGTTTCGAGAACCTTCACTTTGGTGTACGTAATCGCGTCGGTGAAGTAATCCGAATCGGCCTGTTTCACATAAGCGCGCCGCTCCGGGATGTCGAGCCGCTGGACGAAGTACTGCTGGCCCTGGTGCAGATAGATCGCCTTTTCGTGAAGAGTCGAAAACGCGCTGGAGTAATCCACTTCTCCGATGATCCGCGGATCCGCCGTGGTTTCGACGACGACAAAGTTGTCCGAACTCACGCTCCGCAATGAGATCGAATCCGCGGGATAGGAGTCGCTGGTCCAGTGCCACTTCGTTCCGGCCTTGTGAATGAACCCGCGTTCGGAGAGGTACTGCATGATTTCCGAAACGTTGTGCCCGCCGAACAGTTCATTCTCTTCAAACGGCAGCTCGAACGTCGCGCATTGAAGATGGCTGAGCAGGATGTGGATGTTCTCCGGATTGACCAGCCCCATCTCGGGCGGCTGATTCAGGAAGTAGTCGGGATGGCCGACGATATATTGATCCAGCGGCGTGCTCGACGCCACCAGCACTGCCACCGACGTTCCGCTTCGACGCCCGGCCCGGCCCATACGCTGCCATGTCGACGCAATCGAGCCCGGATATCCGGCAAGCACGGCGACGTCGAGGCTTCCGATATCGATTCCGAGTTCCAGCGCATTCGTCGAAACCACGCCCCGAATCCGGCCTTCCCGTAATCCACGTTCGATGTGCCGGCGCTCGTTCGGCAGGTAGCCCCCTCGATACCCCACGACCGTCTCTTCGGGAACGGGTCCGTGCTCGAGATCTTCTTTCAAATAGCGGACGAGGATTTCCGTCATCAGCCGGCTGTTCGCGAAAACGATTGCCGGAATCTTCCGCTTCAGAAACGCGGACGCGATATGCCGGGCTTCCTGGATGTAGGAACGGCGAATCCCCAGTTGCCGGTTCACGACCGGCGGATTATAGAAAAAAAGGTGCTTCTCGCTTTCGCCCGCGCCGCTCTCTCGAATGAACTCGAATGCGCGGCCGGTCAGCTTCTCCGCGAGTTCCTGCGGATTTGCAATCGTGGCCGACGTACAGATGAACTGCGGGCGGCTTCCATAGAACTCGCAAATCCGCGCCAGCCTGCGGAAGAGGTTGGCCACGTGGCTGCCGAAAACGCCGCGATACGTGTGCAACTCGTCGAGCACGACGAACTGGAGGTTCTCGAACAGTTTCGCCCACTTCGGGTGATGCGGGAGGATGCCCTTGTGCAGCATGTCCGGATTGCTGAGAATGATGTGTCCGCGCGACCGGACCGCGGAACGGGCATCCTGGGGCGTGTCGCCGTCGTAAGAGTAGACGCTGATCCGGGCATCCGGAACCGGTTTCACCGGCGATCCGGCGCCGGCCCCTTCCAGCGCGTTTGTCCAGGCCATCAGATCGTCGAGTTGATCGTAGGTGAGCGCTTTTGTCGGATAGAGGAACAACGCGCGCGCATCGGGATTCTCAATAATGCGCTGGAGAACGGGAAGGTTGTAACACAGCGTCTTTCCCGATGCTGTTGGCGTGATGACCACGACGTTTTTCCCGGCGTGCGCCAGCTCGAAAGCCTCCGCCTGATGCGAATACAGCTTTGCGATCCCGCGCGCATCCAGGGCGGAGCGAATCCTGGCGTCCAGGGTGGAAGGAAGGTCGACATATGTCGGTTCTCGAGGCTCGATGTAGTGATACCCGGAAACCGAGTCGCTTTTCTTCAACTCTCCCAGATATTCGCGAAAACTCGAGGTTTTCGCCAAAGCGGCATCCTTCAACACCAGTTGAGATTGCGAACGCATGGGAAACGAGAATCGCGCGGAAGGCGGCCAAGACAGGTCCAGACGCGATGCCGCGCCATCCGTGGGTTCCGGGCAAAAAAAGAGGCAGTTTCGTTGGGAGCGGACCAACGGAACTGCCTTTCGCGCCTATGAGAGGAGTGGGCGAGGGAGAGAATCGATAAGAACCTATAAATGCTGCCGGTTTCCCCTCAGGCTCGCTTCACATTGCATGCATCGTGCCAAGCCTAACAGCCCGTGGCAGAAGTGGGTCAGATATCTCGGCGCTAATTTTCACAATTCGGGGTCAGACCCAAAGAACTGATAAAGCAAGGGTCTGACCCCACCGAAAATGGGCGCCGAGGTGTCTGACCCAGAATTACCGTCTTCTGCCACGGGGCTAAATGATTGAATCCGGGGTCCCACGGCAGGCGCACTGTAACGATTCGCCGCAAGGGCCGCCACACCTGTTTCTAAAGGAAACAAAGACTCGCTTCTGATAGATTTTCACGTTGAAGGAGACGCGAATGAAGATCCAGATCAGCTACGACCGCCCCGCTCAAATTCAAACCGACCTTCTGGTGGTGATCGTCGACAAAGACACGCCATTGTTCGATCTCACGGGTTCACCCCTGCAGGAGACGGTGCGCCGCATCGCAAGTGATTTTGCAGAGAAGAGACTGAAGAAAGAATACTTCACGTCCCTTCACGGCGATTCCCCGGTCAAAAACATCATCGTCTATTCGACTGCGCTCCACTCCGGGTACAACGTCTGGGAAAACGTCAAGACCTGCGTGGCACGATCGCTCCGGCTGGCGGGTGATTTCGGTCTCAACCGCATCAGCGTCCTTCTGAACACGAACGATGCGGTCCCCTTCGTCGGCAAAGCGGTGGAAGGAGCGGTTCTCGGCGGCTATACGTTCGACAAATATCTCAGCCAGAAAACGGATCGCCGCAACCTGCGCATCGACCTCGTCGCACTACGGGAACACGACGCACACAACAAACACCGCCTGAACCGCTACACGATCGTCTCCGAGGCGGTGAACGCCGCGCGCGACATCATCAATGAACCGGGCAACGTCGTGGTTCCCGAATACATGGCGGAAGCGGCTCGGAAGGTGGCGAAAGAGTCGAGCCTCGACGTGAAGATCTGGGACGAGAAGAAACTGGCGCGCGAAGGCTACAACGGACTCATCGCCGTCGGCAAAGGGAGCGCGCATCCGCCCCGATTGATCCGGCTCGCCTATCGGTCGAAGAAAGCGAAGGTCCACCTGGCGTTCGTCGGCAAAGGCATCACCTTCGACTCCGGAGGCATCTCCATCAAACCGGCGGACAAAATGTGGGAAATGAAAGGCGACATGTCCGGAGGCGCCGCGGTGATCTACGCGATGCAGGCCATCGGCAAACTGAAGCCGCAAATCAACGTCACGGGGATCGTGCCGGCTGCCGAAAACTTTCCGGACGCGAATGCGCAACGCCCCGGCGACATCTTTATCGCCAGGAACGGGAAGTCGGTCATGGTCGACAACACCGACGCCGAAGGCCGGCTCGTCCTCACGGACGGCCTTTACCTGGCCGGCGAAGAAAAAGCGACCCACATCCTCGATATCGCCACGCTCACCGGAGCCGTGGTCCGCGCTCTCGGACTGAGCATCGCGGGAATCATGGGCAACGACGCCAAACTGATCCGTGCCGTCATCGATTCCGGACAGAACCACGGCGAATCGTTCTGGGAACTTCCCCTGCCTGCCGAATACAAGGAACTCCTGAAGACCCCCTGCGCCGACCTCAACAACATCGGCGGGCCGGTCGCCGGCGCTTTGACCGCGGGGCTGTTCCTTCAGGAATTCGTTCCGAACGGTACGCCATGGGCACACCTCGATATTGCGGGGCCCTTCATTCGCGACAAGGAATGGAAATACTACGAGGCGGGGGCGATCGGTTTCGGCCTGAAGACGCTGGTCGACGTTGCCGAACGATTCAACGGGTGAACGAATGTTGGACATACGAAAGGTTGGCCATGTCGATGTCTTCCTCGATGACGCCGGATTTGTCGAAGCCGCCGGGCTTCGTGGAAGAGTTCTCTATCTGACTGCGGATCCGGTACTGCTGAGAAAACAGTTCGGCGGAAAAACGCTTCCGCGGACGCCGGAAGTCTCCGAACTTTACAGCCACGTCTCCACCGACGCGATCATCAAGGCAAATCCCGACTGCTACTACTACGACGACCGTCTCGGCACGCTCGTGCTGCGCTCGCTTGGCAATGGAGGCTGGGTGGAACCCGGAGATATCCGCAATGGCGGATTCGGCATGCTCCTGGCCGGCGACGGATGGGGTGAAGGCTCCTCCCGGGAAGTGGCCGCTCTGGCGTTGTTGTATGCGGGGATCGGAATCGTCTACGCACCCAGCATCGCTCCGATTCATCGTCAGAATCTGATCAACAACGGAATGTTACCGGTGACCGGCCTTGCGCTCGCCAAACGCCTTGCATCCGGCGAACGCGTTTCCGTCGCAGAAATCAGCGACGGTTTCGACGACCTCACCAAGAGTATTGTCCGTTATGGAGGCCTCTTCCGATTTATGGAGGCACGCGCCCAGGGCAAAGTAATCGACCAGGCAATCGACACGCCTCCGCGGCCGATGACCATCGTCGAAAAGATCCTCGCGCGTCACATGAAAACCACGCACGGATCCGTCAAACCGGGCGACGCGGGATTCATCCAGGTCGACGCCGGCTTCTCGCACGACTACACGACGGCTCCCGCCGCTGCCATGATTCGCGCGGCCTTGGGCCGCCCCCCAAGAGTCAAGAATCCCGCGTCGGTCCACACCTTTCCCGATCACCTGACCCTCGCTCCCAATCTGCCCGGCATTTCAGCCGAGGCTCTTGCGGGAATCCGGGACTTGCGTGAAGGCCAGCGGCGGCTCGCCGAAGAAACAGGAATTCAATTTCACGGGACAGCCCTTGGCGGAAGCACGGGAATCTGCCACACCGTGGTGCGGGAGGAAATCGCTTTTCCCGGACAGGTCATTCTCGGCACCGATTCCCATACCTGCTCTGCGGGAGCATTAAACTGCCTCGCCTACGGCATTGGAAACACGGAAATCGCCTGTATCTGGGAACACAATGAGGTCGCCGGCCGTGTGCCGCAAACCGTCCGGATCCTTTTAAGCGGCCGGATCGCGCGGTCATGCACCGCAAAAGACGTGATTCTCCACCTCGCCCATCAGGGCAAGACCACCGGTGTTTTCACAGGGAAAGTGATGGAGTTCGCCGGCCCCGGACTAAACCAGTTTTCGCTGGAGGAGCAGGCCGTGCTCGCCAACATGGCCGTGGAATGCAACGCACTTACCGCCATCATGGAACCCACCGAGGCAATGATCGGGTATTTGATCCACAAGCGGGGACTCGACCGGCGACAGATCGAGGCGAGCCTGGTCTATCCCGATCCGGCGTCCCCGGTGGATCAGACCATCGAACTGGACCTGGACCATGTCCAGACTCTGGTCGCGACTCCGGGACACCCCGGAAACGGCGTCCCGATCAACGAAGTTCGAGGAACACCGGTCGACATCGCCTATGCCGGATCCTGTACCGCCGGCGACATCACGTCGATTGCGATGTACGCCGACGTCCTCAACAATAGAAAAGTTGGAATTCCTACATTTATCCAATACGGGTCCGAGCGTGTTCGCGAGGAAGCGAAACGGCGCGGCATCCATGACACCTTAATCGCGGCCGGAGTGCAAATGATCGACGAACCGGGCTGTGGAGCCTGTATCAACGCGGGGCCTGGCGGGCCACAAAAGGGACAAACGGCGATCTCGGCCACGAACCGGAACATGCCGGGTCGAATGGGGGAGGGAGACGCCTACCTGGCCAATCCTTATGTTGTGGCAGCCTCGGCAGTCAAAGGAGAAATCTGCGGGCCCGAAGACCTCTAGAATATTTTTCTTTACATTCTATCGGCCGCAGTGCATAAAACTTCAGTCGTTATTACGACCAAAGGGGTAACCAGGATGGAACCTAAGATTAAGGACGCTTTCGAACTCGACATCCATATCGAAGAGTTGGAAGCTAAAATCGCACCGGATGGCGGCGAGACAATTCTTCCCTTGACGATGCCCGGGGGTGGTAAACACCGTCCCAAACGGCCTTAAGTCACTTGCTGAAAGCCATTGATGTCATGGAGGATCAAAATGAATCCCTACGATAAGCAAGACGCACTCGTATTGGATATCCACATTGAGGAACTTGAACCGAAGATTGCTCCCGACGGCGGCGAAACGATTCTTCCCTTGCCGCTCTCGAAAGGCAAACTGCCGAAGAAACCGTAAAGTTCTCACGGGCTCGTTCCACATCCCTCGCCACAAATCCTAAGGACGGCGACGGCACTATCGCGGTATACGTGTGTCTCAAAGCGGCGAACGAATTCGGCCTGCAGCCAGGGATAAAATTCCTGAGGTTTTTGCAGATCCGTCAGGGGCGTGATCACATATCGAACCCCCATTCGCTCCAACGTTCCGGCCAGTTCGGCGTCGGGCCGGGTCTCCGCCAGATCGCGCAACTCCTGTCCCCGCGACGCTTCCCCCAACGTCAGCAAGGGTGCCTTCAAATAGAACCGCAGATTCTCCATGCCGATACCCAGCACCTTTTCGCCGGGCCGGATGTTGTTGTTGATGAACTGCGCCCCGTCATACCCCATGATCGCCCGGCTCAGGAAGGCGCCTTCGCTCTCGCTTCCGACGGCGTAGCCGAGCGGAAACCGTTCAGGGATCTTCCAGAACATCAGGCTTGCGATCGGGACTTGAATCGCCACCCCGATGAAGAGCATCACGCGGCTCCATCGCGGACTGGCATCGAGGAATACCGAACAGCCCAGAACCGCAATCAAAGGCAAAGCCGGAATGAAGTACCGGCCGTACTGAAACGACAACGCCCACGTTGTGGCATGCAGCGCGACCGAAGCCATGAGAATCCAGACCGCCTTCGATGGTCGAATCAGAATGATCAAAGGGAAGACGAGAAGCAGCGCGAAACCCATCCCACCCCGGGGCAAACCCTGACCGAAGCGGGTGGTATCCCAGGTGAGCCAGAAGGGCAGCCGGATCAGGCTTGACGGCGACGTGCCGATGCCAAATGCGGCCGCATCCAGCTGCGTGTTCTCCGGCTCCCACTGCGGACTCTGAAATGTCGCATTCATGAACGGAAAGAAGGGATTTCCCGTTTGGGCATAGATCACTCCGTACCACGGCGCCGCAACCGCCAGGAGAAGCGCAGCAAAAACCAATAACGCGCGTCCGCGCTGCCTCGCATGAAGGGCGACGCCCACGGCCAGAGGGGCAAGCAATGCGAGCGCGTTCGCCTTCGTGCCGGCCGCGACCCCGGCAATCCAGCCGGTTGCCACAAGCCACCCGAAATTCTGCGTCTCCAGCCAATGCAGGAAGCCGACGACTGCCGCAACGATGAAACACGTTTCCGCCAGATCGATGTATGTCGTACCTGAAAGCCAGATCACCATTGG
>JAHFTY010000084.1:0-3218 GCA_023265365.1 Acidobacteriota bacterium | reverse complement strand
CGCGATCAGCCCGGTCAGAAGGACCAGGACCTTCGGCGCGATCGGACCGCCGACGGCCAGGCAAAAACCGAACAGCATGTCGAGCAGATGCACAAAGTACGAGTGAAAAAAATACGGCAGATCCAGCACGCCTCCCTGCTCGAGGTAGATGCGCGGAACCGCAAGATGCACGCTCAAGGCGTCGAATTGAATTTCCGGAGCGATGGCCCAAAGCAAATTCAGGATGAAGATCCAGTACATCGGCACGACGGCCGTCGGGAAAATATCGGATGCCGCATTCCGGATCTCGGACTTGCGGAATCCGAAGCCGGCGGGGATCGCCATCGCAGCCAGCAGAAGCCATGAGGTCGATTTGCTGAAAGCACCAAGTAACGCGATGCCCAACTGGGCGAGAGCCAGGATTCCCAGACCGACCGGCACACCCACGACGATACGATCCAGCCGCGGCGCGGGAGCCGTTTGGAACCGCTGAAGAATGAATTCCCCAACTCCCGCACACACGAGCAGCGTCGCGAGCACGGTCAAAACCGGAAACAGCGTGTGACTGCCGACAACGAAGACCACGGTTGCCAGGCGGGTCAGTGCGCCCCAGAACCGGAAAACGTTGCGCGGGGCCATCAATGCCGTGGACACCGCGGCCGCCACGAGAAAAGCGAGCCAGGCCCAGGCCCATGGAATATCGGCGCCGTCGACGAACGGGGCGCGGAAGGACTTCATCGCGGTGCTGCCATAGCGCACGACCACGAATCCGAGCCACAGGATGGGAAGCCAGCGCCGCATGCTGGGGCATTCTACCAAGTCCCCCGTGCTATTCTCTCGGATTGCATGAAACTCGGCATCGTGGACTATATCGACTGCGCCCATTTCCTTCCCGGGCATCCCAAGTGCGGAAGCCTTCATGGCCACACCTACAAGGTGGAAATCGTCATCGAAGGCGAACCGCGCGACGGCATGGTCGTGGACTTCGCGGATCTGAAGCAATCGGCCCGCAAAGTCTGGGCGGAGTATGACCATCGGAACTGGAACGATTTCGTCGAATATCCCTCAGTCGAGAACATCTGCGAACTTCTACACGGCAAATTGCGGACCGAACTGCCGTTTCGATTCACGCTGAGAGTGTGGGAAGGCCACGGAAAGTGGGCAGAGCTGTGAGAATCTGTTTCGCTGGAACGGACGATCGACGAATATCGGCGCACGAGAGGATCAGGTAATGGCTCGCATTGATCTGCTGAAAGAATTTCTGGAAGAAAACCCGAACGACTCCTTCTCGCGTTACGCGCTCTCTCTTGAGTACGTCAAGCTCGGCCAGCTCGATGACGCGCGCCGCGAATTCGAAACGGTCCGCGACAACGATCCGGACTATCTCGCCACGTACTACCAGCTCGGCCAGCTCTACATGAAAATGGGGCTCCGCGACGAGGCGGAAAAGACGCTCCGCGACGGAATAAGCGTCGCCGTGAAACAGCGCGACTCGCACACGCAAAGCGAACTCGAAGGCGCCCTGGAAAGTCTTTAGCGCCGGATCAAAAGTGCCGATCGCAACGATTAATCCTTGCGGCGGAGTTTCTCGAGGATGGTCCGTTCTTTCTCGATGATGCGTTCCTCGGTTCCGCGGCGGGCGATGGCGTAGTCCTTGGTGTCGACGAGCATGAGGCCCGCGATCAGGGGGAACTTTTCCTTCACCAGCCGATACTTTTCCTGCTCGATAAACCGGTAGTCGGGATGCCCCTGAGAAACCGTTCGCAGTTCGGCCTCCCAAAAGAGCTGGCGGAAGTTCTGCCATTGGTAGAACCGCATCCGGTAAGCGAGCGGAACCACGTATTGTGCGAGGTCGCGATCCAGCGGTTCGATTTTTCCAAAGAGCAGATCCGCGGCACGCAGAGCCTCCTCATAGGACTCGTGCAATCCGGCCTGGCGGACTTCGCTGGGAACGGCGTAGCCGTGCACGGTTGAGAACGACTGGCGTTCCTGCGTCATCATTCGGTGCCGGTGGAGATCGCGGTACGAGCCGATATCCATGGCGATCTCGAATCGCAGATATGCGTTCTCGAACGCGCGTCCCACCTTGTACCAGCGCGCCGGGCGCTTCGGCATGTAGCTTTCAAACAGCGCGCGGCGCTGTGATTCATCGAGACTCCGGGCGCGTGACAGGGCGTCGTCCCAACCCGAGTGCGTCTGCTGGAAAAGGATGCCGGCCGCGATTTTCAATTCCGACTCCGGATCGAACTCGACGAGGCGCACTTCCGCCTTCGGAGCCGATTCGACCGGGACCTTTCCGATAAACTGGCGCACGCCCGCGTAACGCCGATTCAAATAGGCCTGGTACTCGCCCGACTTCTCGTCCGCCACGCGCAGCAGCAGTGACGGGATTTCCTTGTCGAGTTCGCGTTTCAAATCCCCGGCAAACCACCGGAGTTCGCCGAGAGGATGTTGGCGGGTCCGGTTGATGAGATATTCGAAAGCCTGCGCGTTGCCTCGAAACGCAACCTGTCCGAGCGTCGCCATGGGAAGAAGGCCGCGAAGCGTGTCGAAGGCCTTCTTTTCGAGAATCGAATCTTTCTCTTCGAAATTCTGCCTGAGCCACGCCTGCAAGGGACCGAGCAGATTGACGTAGGTGTCGAACAAACGGTCCATTGTCGAGGTGTATTCGCTGAGCAGACCAAGACGTTCGAGGTCGGGTTTCGGAATGTAATAGAGATATCGGCCGCCCGCCCGGGTTCCGAAGTGGACATAGCGGGTGGATTTTTCGATCGGCTCGAGGCCGACCCGCTGGTCTTCAATGAACTTCATGGCGACCTGGGAAATCCCCCAGACGATGACGTGCGTTCCGGTAATCTGCGCGATCGAGTCGTCGCCGTACTGGGAAAGCCACCTGGAGTAGAACTCCTGGGCGCGCTGGTTGTTCAGGATGTTCTTGAAGCCGTGGTCCTTCAGGAATCGAACCGTCTCTTCAAGCTCCTCCGCCAGTTTGCGGTCCTCGCCATTGACGATCGGATAGATGTACTCCTTCAGCAGTACCTGGAACAACGAGCCCGAAGCCCGGCTGGCGCGCGAGCAGAGCGCGCCGGTGATTTCAGGCGGCAGGTTGCGGAGGACGGAGACGATGCCGTCGGCGTTGCTGGCAAAGGCGTCCAGGAAGTGGCGATCCCGGCCGGTCCACTGGCCGGGGGAGAAGTCGGGCCGATAGCTGTTCAGATCTTCGGTCATAGATGAATACA
>JAHFTY010000083.1 GCA_023265365.1 Acidobacteriota bacterium | reverse complement strand
GACACGGCGAATCCGCGACGCCTCCGGAACCGGCAGATCGTCTTTCGGATTCGGCAAATACCACGCCCGGCGCAGCGAATGGACCGGCCCTCGCCCGTCGCGGAATTCAAGCCGGGCATACCCGTCCTGAAAGTCCGCCCGGGTCCGGCACGCGAAACGCGCAAACGGCGCCGTGGGAATGTTCCAGAAGATTTGGGCCAGGTCGGGGCTTGGAAGAGGAAAATCGATTTTCTCGAACGGCGTTCCGTTCAGCAGGAACCTGGCATCGCCCGGAGCGCCGGAAAGCGTCAGGGCCCAGCCATTCATCGACAGGCGACCGCCGTCAAGGGCGCAGTGGTCGGCTCTCCACTGAAAGTTCTCTGCGCACACCGTGAGATAGAGAGCTTCGAGTTCACGATCCGACAGATCACGCCATCGCGCAGGGTTCGTCATTCCCGCCGCCTCCAGTTGGCCGGCGACCTCACTTCATCCAGGGCGGCCCGGACACGCTCATCCAGAAGACCTCCGCTGGTTCCGCGATCGACAGCCTGCCGGAGCACGGCCATCGCGGCGTCCAGGGCGCGGATCAGTTTCTGAAGGTCCCGGTAACCGTGACTGAAACAGAGGATGAACGCGCCAAACGTGAAAACGCCGTTTCGCACCAGCTCTTGAATCATCAACCAGTACAGCTCCCGATGATGCACGCCGTCCTGATCCCTGAACTCCATCGACATGCACGGCTCAAACCCGGCAAGAGCGGTGGACAGCTTGTACGCATCGGCGATCCGATTGTATTCGGCGCGGATCAGCCGTCCTTTCCGGTACAGGGCCCCGACAACGTCGCGCTTCATGACTTCGGTGAGCGTGGCGTGCGCGGCGGCGATGGAGACCGCTTCTCCTTCGAAGGTCATCCCGTAATAAGTCTCCGGGAGGCGCTCCATGTATCGCTCTTTTCCGCACAAAACCGATAACGGCAAGCCGTTCGCGATGGACTTCCCAAAGCACGAGAGGTCCGGTTTCACTTTCCACAGCTCCTGCATGCCTCCCGGAGCAATGCGGAAACCGGACAGCATCTCGTCGAAAATGACGAGGCCGCCATGACCGTGAACGACGTCGATCACCTCCTGCATCTCGACGCCGGTGGGGAACGGCGGAGTCATCGGATTCAGGATGATCGCGGCAATCGCGTTCGGGTGTTTCCTGAATGCGGCGTCGACCGCCATCGGCGTCAGCTCGGCCTGAGGGAGGATCGTCTGTTTCAGTGCGGCTGGAATACCCGGGCAATCCGTGGACGCGAAGTACCAGTCGTGAAAGCCGTGGTAGCCGCGATACAGGACCTTCTCCCGGCCCGTCACACACCGCGCAAGCCGGACGGCGCCCGCGCAGGCATCGGATCCATTCTTGCCGAAGCGGACTCTTTCGGCGCCGGGAACGATTTGGCGGACCAGATCCATGAGCTCGTGAAACTGCGGGTAAGGCATCCCGAGGCTGTTGAACTTCTTCGACTGCCGTGCAACGGCCTTTGAGACTTTTCGATAGCCATAACCCAGGAGATTCGTCCCCCACGCGGACATCAGATCGACATAATCCGTTCCCTTGATGTCACGCATGTGGCCCGCATGTCCGCTCCTGGCGACTAACGGATGAATGTATGGATTGATGTCGTAATCGCGAAGCGGAAGGGAAAAGGGGTTTTCGCGCGTTTCCGTCATACCGCCAGCCCCTCTTTCCTCCGGAGATCCTGGAGAACGTGGTCGAAGTCGGGTGCGTTCGGCGCAAGTTCCAGATAGCGCCACAGGAATCGCGTGGAGAGACTCTCCAGCCCATATTCCCGGCAAACCGCGGCGAGCCAGCTCAACGTCGACGGGAATGCCGCGGCTCGCAGAATGGCTTCGGCATGCGCCTGCAGCAGTGCGCCGCAGTTTCGATGTCTGCAGTCACAACACTCGACGGATTCATGGTTCAAGGCGGAGCGAAGACGTGCCATCGCCGGCTGCTCCTCATGCTGTTGCACCAGCTTGAGCGCGGAGGCGATCAGCGAAGTCACATGTTCGGACACAACACATGACGCGTCGAGGGACCGCTCCTCGGGAGTGCGAAGCTGAAAGGTCGTTTCAACGGAAGCAGTGGCGGCGAGACGATCGATCGTTTCCTTCAATGACGCGACGTTTGGAAAACGCACCGACCGTCCGGGCGTGTGCGTGAGGACAAAACGGAGGCGGACGTCCATTTCGGCTGCAAACTGTGCCGCGCGCTCAATCTCGGCGTCGCTGTCGTTCCACTCGAACAGAATGTACTTCCACTCCACGTTCACGTGATTCTTCGACCGGCGCCGATGCAGTTGAAGATCGGACAGGAACTTCAGGACCTTCTTGAAATTGCCGCCAACCCGGTACTTGCCGTAGGTTTCCGCAGACGCGCCGTCGACCGAAACCCGCAGAAAATCGAGACCGCATTCCACAATTCGCGGATCGAACGGATAACTGCCGTGGGTCGTGGCGCCGGTAACCGCGCGTGGAAAATACGTTTTGACGATCGGAAGCAATTCGTAGACATAAGGAGAAGCCAGAGGATCGCCGCGGCCTTCCAGGTGCACGAACAGAATTTCGTGGACGCCCTCCACGTGAAGCCGGGTCAGCAGTCCCTCAAGCATGGAAGGCGTCATGTGATACGGCGGCGCTTTCAGCTGCCGGCGCGCGGCGGCAGGGATGCATTGCGGGCAGGAAAGGTGGCACAAATACGATGCTTCCAGGTGCAGCACCTGCATGGTGGTTGGCTTCAAGCCGGTTGCGGTACCGCACCCGCGCACCGCACAGTTTCCGCAGAGCGATGGAAAGGGGACAGTCCCCGAAAGAAAACTCTGTCGAATCCGCGTCAGTTTTTCATGGTGGAACAGGCTCGGCGTTTCATTCAGACTCCAGAGAACATGGTCCTCCCCGACGTCGTCCCAGCACGGAATTTCGCCGTTCGCCTTGACGTACAGGCTGTGACACATCATGCATCCGGAATTCACGGTGGAAGCATACACAAAAACAACTCGCGATTCCCCGTTGGAAGCCTTGACGTACGGATATAGAATCCGCAATTCCCAATGGAGGCATGAGTGAAGACATTCTTTCGCAGGCAATCGACTTTGAAAGCGGCGCTGGCTCTCGCATTGATCCTGACCGCGATCGGACAGCCCTGGAACCTCATCGTTGCACAGGCTCCCCAGCCCGCGACAGGCGTGAAGTTCGCGCAGATCGGCACCGGCGACATGAAGGAGTGGCTCAGCTACCTTGCCTCGGACGAGTTGCAGGGCCGGCAGGTCTTCACCGAAGGCTATGGACTCGCCGCGCAGTACATTGCGGACCATCTCCGGCAGTGGGGGGTGAAACCGCTGAATCCGGATGGGACGTACTTCCAGCCCGTGAAGCTGAACGGCTACAGGGTGACGCGGAATTCATCCGTCACCGTCGATGCGAAGACATTCAAGCACGGCGATCATGTCACGTTCAGCGTCAACTCCGGCGGCAAACAATCGCTGACCTTCGACGGCATCGAGTTCCTCGGCTACGGGCAGCAGAGTGACTTCGCCGGCCGCGATCTGAAGGGCAAACTGGTGGTGACCGTCCCCAACCTCTCGGCGGCGGGAGGAGGCCCCGGGGCCCGCGGAGGCCGTGGCGGCGGCGGTGGCGCGGCGTCAAGCGGAGCAGGCGCATTTATCGCATTCGTTCCGGCGCCGGCGCCGAGTCAGGCCGAACAGGCGCTCGCTCAGGCGCAGGCCGCCCTCGCACAGGCCAATGCGGCTGTGACCCAGGCGCAGCAGGCGCTCCGCGGGGGTCCGGCCGGAGGCCGGGGTTTCAACGCCGGCGGCGGGCGCGGCGGCGCGAACGCCACGCCTGCGGATCTCACAACGGTGCAAAAGGTGGATGCGCCGGTCGCGCCGAATTTCACCGGCGACGAAACATTCTTCGATACGCTGTTCGCCGGCAAATTTGCCGAGATCAAGTCGAGAGCCGAGAAAGGAGAAGCTCTGGCGCCGATGTCGCTGCCGGGCAAGATCACGATCGACATCGACAACACGTATGAAACGATATCGACGCAGCTCAGCCATAACGTCGTGGGAATGATCGAGGGCACCGATCTTTTGAAGGATACCTACGTGATGTTCGGCGCTCACCTCGACCACATCGGCTACAGCCAGACCGGAACCGCCCGTGGCGGCGATACCTCAGGCTGCCGCCGGCGCAGTCCCGAAGCGCAGGCCGCCGTCGCCGCCGCGGGCAAGGTCGTCCAGCGGCCGGCCGCCGCCAACGGCGCGCCCGGAACCGGAGCCCGCGGACCCGCGCCCGCCCCGAATCCGATCCCGTTCGATCAGCGCGACATCATCAACAACGGCGCCGACGACGACGGTTCCGGCAGCGCCGCCCAGATGGCCGTGGCAAAAGCGTTCGCCACCGGACCCAAACCGAAACGATCGATCGTCTTCGTCTGGCACAGCGGTGAAGAAGCCGGTCTCTACGGATCGCGCTACAACGCGGACTTCCCCGCCGTGCCGACGGAAAAGGTCCAGGTCCAGCTCAATATGGACATGGTCGGACGCGACGACTGCGACAATATCGAAGGCGACTTCACGAATACGCTCTTCGTTGTCGGAGCGGACCGGATCAGCACGGACCTGCATAACCTCATCGTCCAGACCAACTACGCCAAATCGAAACCGCTCACGCTCGACTATGAACTGAACGATCCCAACGATCCGGAAGGCGTCTACACCCGCAGCGATCACTACAGCTACGCCGCCAAAGGTATCCCGATCGCATTCTTCACGACGGGTCTGCATCCGGACTATCACCGGGTCACAGACACTGTGGACAAGATCGTGTTTCCGAAAATGGCCCGCATCGCCCAACTCGTCTACGAAACCGGCTTCTCGATCGCCAACACCGAACGCCTCCTCGAACACGACAACAAGGGGCCGCGCACGGGCTTCGGCGCAAGACCGGAAGCGATCAGAAAACAGTAGCCGGGGATCAGGCGTGAACCGGCCTGGTGGAGTTACCTGTAGCTGGCGCCGGGATACAGCATGTTCAACGCGGTGGTGAAGATGGGGTCGAAAGCCTTGTCGAACACAGCCCAGGCGGCGAACAGCCCCATCATCCGAAACATCGGATCCTGCATGAAGCGCATGAGGCGCAATGCCATTGTTTCCGGCAACAGGATGCCGATGCCCGTGCTTCCATCCAGGGGCGGCACGGGAAGCAGGTTGAACGTGCCCAGCAGCAGATTCTCGAAAAACAGGACGCTCAGGAAGGTCGCCGCAAACCGCAGCAGGTTGCCCGCAGTTTCCGGATTTGCGACGGCGGCGATGGACGCGAATCCCACCGTCTGCGGAACCTGAAACACACCCATCCCGATTCCCGCTCGAATGAGAACCGCCGCGATGATCATCAATGCGAAATTCGCCGCGGGTCCGGCGAGCGACATCAGCGCGGCGCGCCGGGGATGCCGTTCCTGCCAGAATGGAGAGTAAGGGGCGCTGGCCCAGCCGACCATCCAGCCGCCCAGGAGATAAGAGACGATCGGGAACACCAGCATGCCGAAGGGTTCCCGCGTCATGTGTGGAACGGGATTGAGGCTCACCTGTCCGCCTTCGAACGCCGTCGAGTCTCCACCCATGTATGCGACCAGCGCATGTGCAGCCTCATGACACGTCGTCGAAAACAGGAAGACGATGTACCAGATCAATCCAACAGCAAGATATTCACCCGAAAGTTTTTCCACGCGCGTCAGCGTACCCCGGAGATATCTTACCTTCTTATGAAGATTCTCGTCAGCGGCGCCACCGGATTCGTGGGCTCTGAACTCCTTCCTCTGCTCCAGTCCGCCGGACATGACGTGGTCCGGCTGTCGCGTTCGGGGCCTGTTGTGGGTCAGGACCGGGTCTGGAATCCGGATGCCGGCACAATCGAGATTTCCAAACTCGACGGATTCGATTCCGTGATTCATCTGGCCGGAGAGAATATTGCCGCGGGCCGCTGGACCGCGAGCCGCAAACAAAGGATCCGGGAGAGCCGCGAAAAAGGAACGCGTTTGCTGGCAGAAGCGCTCGCAAAAGTCCCGCATCCGCCGAGGGTCCTGGTCAGCGCGTCCGCGATTGGATATTACGGCGATCGCGGATCCGAGGTCCTGACCGAGGGAAGTGCTCCCGGCCACGACTTTCTTGCCGAAGTCTGCAAAGCCTGGGAAGCCGCGGCCGAACCCGCCGGCCGCCGGGGAATTCGTGTGGTGCACCCGCGCATCGGCGTCGTGCTTGGCAGGAAGGGGGGCGCTCTCGCCAAAATGGCGCTTCCGTTTCGGATGGGTGCCGGGGGAAGGATCGGCGATGGCCGTCAGTATATGAGTTGGATCACGCTGACCGATCTCTGCCGTTCCATCATATACGCGCTTCAGACCGAAACCCTCGCGGGCCCCTATAACGCCGTATCGCCGAACCCGGTTACGAACGCGGAATTCACCAAAGCGCTCGGCGCCGCATTGCACCGCCCGGCCATCTTTCCGCTGCCGGCCTTTGCCGCCCGAATCGCTCTCGGCGAAATGGCGGACGCGTTGTTGCTGTCGAGCGCGCGAGTTCAGCCCGCACGGCTGACGGCGGCCGGTTTCCGCTTCGATGATGAGGACATCACGCCGGCATTAAGCAAACTGGTTGGCGCCTGACGCAATCCGTGGGACGCGCGTTCCGGCTCGCCGTGCCGCTACTCGTCCGTTACGCAGCCCAGGCTCGCGCTCTTCACCAGTCGAATGTATTTGGCGAGCGTACCTCGTGTGGCTTTGAGGCGTGGCGGACGCCATGTTTCGCGGCGTGAGGCGATGTCGTTCGGGGAAAGATCGACGTTCAGAAGATTGTTTTCCGCATCGATGGTGATCCGGTCTCCGTCCCGTATCAACGCGATGGGACCGCCTTCCTGCGCCTCCGGTGTGATGTGACCGACGATGAAGCCATGGGAGCCGCCCGAAAAGCGGCCGTCGGTGATCAAGGCGACGTCCTTGCCCAGACCGGCGCCCATGACGGCCGAAGTGGGAGTGAGCATCTCGGGCATTCCGGGACCGCCCTTCGGTCCTTCATAGCGAATCACAATCACGTCGCCCTTCTGAATTTCCTTCCGTTCCAGCGCATGCAGCATGTCTTCTTCGGAGTCGTACACCCTGGCCGGTCCGGAAAAGCGCAGACCTTCCTTGCCCGTGATCTTCGCGACAGCTCCTTCGGGCGCGAGGTTTCCTTTCAGAATCTGCAGGTGTCCGGTGGGCTTGATCGGGTTCGACAGCGAATGAACGATGGCCTGGCCCGGAGAAAGACCGGGCAGATCACGAACGTTTTCCGCAAGAGTCCTGCCGGTGACCGTTACGCAATCGCCATCGAGCAGCTTTTCTTCGATCAGCATCTTGATCACGGCCGGCAAACCGCCGACGGCCTGAAGATCTTCCATGACGTACACGCCGCTCGGCTTGAAATCCGCGAGGAGCGGCACACGATCGCTGACACGCTGAAAATCGTCGATCGTCAGTTCGACGTTGACGGATCTGGCCATCGCGATCAGGTGAAGCACGGCATTCGTCGATCCGCCCAGAACGCTGACCAGCGCAATGGCATTCTCGAAGGCCCGGCGCGTCATGATGTCGCGCGGTTTCAAATCCAGTTCGAGCAGATTGCGAATCGCCGCGCCGGCCCGGAAACACTCGTCGAGTTTCAGGGGATCCTCGGCGGGAGTGGATGAACTGTAAGGCAGCGACATCCCCAGCACTTCGATCGCGGCCGCCATCGTGTTGGCCGTGTACATGCCGCCACACGCGCCCGCGCCGGGACACGAGTTCCGGACGATTTCCCGGCGCTGGTTCTCGTCGATGTTGCCGCAGAGATACTGTCCGTAGCTTTGAAACGCAGAGACGATGTCCAGTTTCTGCGCATCGATGTGGCCGGCGCGAATCGTGCCGCCGTAGATCATCAACGACGGGCGATTCAGCCGGCCCATTGCGATAAGGCAGCCGGGCATGTTCTTGTCGCATCCGGGAATCGAGACGTTGGCGTCGTACCACTGCGCGCTCATGACGGTCTCGATCGAGTCGGCGATCAGGTCGCGCGACTGGAGCGAGAAGCTCATGCCGTCGGTCCCCATCGAAATACCGTCACTGACGCCGATTGTGTTGAACCGGAGACCCACGAGGCCCGCGGCGCCAGCTCCTTCCTTCACCTTTTCGGCGAGTTGAAGCAGGTGCATGTTGCAGGGATTGCCTTCATACCAGACGCTCGAAATCCCGACCTGCGGTTTTTCGAGATCGCCGGCCGACAGCCCCGTCGCGTACAACATGGCCTGCGACGCGCCTTGCGATTTCGGCCGGGTGATATGAGCGCTGTATTTGTTCGGTACCACGATCGAACCTCCTGTTGAGTTAGGCGCGGATTGCGCGGATGACGCGGACCAGTATATCCGTGTGTCTGTAGCTTGAACGAGTAACAGCGACGGGATGCGATCTTGTCGTGGATTGCAAAGGGAAAGTGGAGAGAGTCCCCGCGGGCTTGCGGCCCGCGGGTTTTCATGACGAGACTAGAAGCGGTACTTGGCGGTCAACTGAATGATCCGCGGGGAAACGATGGTCGCCGGTCTGTAGAACGACTTGTCATTACCCAGGAAAGTGGCCGGGCCGATGGACGGGTTTGTCGTGTTGCTGCCGTGACTGGTCACGGTGTTCACGTTCAAAGTGTTGAACACTTCGAAGAACCCCTCGATCGACTGCCGGTCCGTGATTTTGAACCGCTTGGTGAATCGTTGATCCCAGATGTTCACCCAGGGATAACGTCCCACCTGATACGCGATGACCTGATTCACGCTGGTGTTGTCGGCATTCCGCACCTGAACGGCGTGGTTATACCACTGTCCGCTCTGGGCGCTGAACGTGGTGGACCACTGGAAGCCCCAGCGCAGATTGTAGGTACCGTTCATCTTGATCCCGTGATCCCAGGCGGACGGTCCGTAGCCGGTTGTACCCTGCATGCGGTAGCGCGCTTCGTTGGGATTCTTCGCATCCTGAGGATTGTTATGGGCCATGGACAGGTCATAGCTTGCCAGGAACGACCAGCCGTTCGAATTCTGCTTGTTGAAGGCAGCTTCGTACGCCGTGTACTGGCCCTTTCCTTCTCCGGGGCGCGTACTCGTCGTCAGGTTCTTCACCTGACCCTTGGTTGGGAAACCGGTCGGAACCGAATACACACAGGCGATGCCGCTGTCGGCATTGCCGCCCGGCGTGGAGTTATCCGCAACGGCGGTGACGGTGTTCGCGGCGGCGTTATACGCATAGCATCGGGTCGCCGTAAAGGAGCCATAGGGCTGAGCCAGATCGAGCGTCTTGGTCGCCTGGTAGTCGAACTTGCGGACCGCGCTTAACCGCAACGAATAATCCCGGCTGAATCCGATGTCGAGACCGGTCGTATATTCGTCGAGATAATCCGTCTTGACGTTCTTGTCCAGCGTCTGCGGCCAGGTGGCCGGATTCTTCGCATCGAACCCGGGATTGCTGCTGCCGCCGCCGCCGGTACAACTCACCGACGTGTAGTTGCCGGCCACCGGTCTGAAGGGGATATCGCCTTTCCAACCGGCATAGGTGCAGGTGGTTGTCGCATTCGGGTTCACCGTGCTGGAACCCGTGAACGATGAGCCGATACTCGAACTGTATGCCGTATAGCGGCCGTAGCTCGCCTTCACGGCCATCTTTCCGTTGCCCGATATGTCATACGCCATCGACACACGCGGAACGAAACGGATCGAGCTTGGGAACTGGCTGGACGGAATATCCGGATAATTGAACGGCGTCGTGAAATCGGGCGCCGGCGGACTGTTCTTTCCGTCAGGCAGAATGGAGGCGGGGCCGAGGCCCTTGCGGCCCTGTGCGGGCAGCCATGAATTGTAATAGTCTCCGCGCAGGCCCACCGTCACGTTCAGTTTCTTGGTCAGCGAGATCTTGTCGTTCACGTAGAACGCCTTGTAACCGAAGGCGCTGATCGCCGTGTTGGGAAAGTCCAGGATCTGCACGTTGTTCGGCCGCTGGAACAGGCCGAGCAAACCCGCCGGAGTGGTATTGACGTAGTCGTCGCTCGCGAGACTCGTGTACCGGTAAATCTGCTGGTTCGGGTAACCGAACGTGGTGGTGTAGTTCTTCGTCCACCAGCCGGTGTAACCGAACTTGAATTCGTTGTTCTTGTCGCCGATGGTCGAGAACCGGCTGACGTCTCCGGTCCAGGTCCAGCGAATCGGCCGGCGATAAATGGAAACGTTCGGTCCGAGCAACGCGCTCGTCGTGGTGTCCGTTCTGCGGACGTCGTTCGCGTTGGCGGCCGTGGGAATGCCAGTTGAGGAGACGATGGAGTTCACCGGGCCGCCCGACCACGGAATGTCCGGCCACCAGTAACCACCGCGATTGATGGATCCGGTCGCCGTGGTTTTGGAATTGATGATGTTCGTCAACTTGATGTTCGGTCCGTACGTTGCCCACGAATGCTGGTTCTGTGTGGCTTCCAGCGGAGTGCGTTTGTCGCCGCCGCGGTAAGGCTGCGTTTTCAGATCCAGCGGCCAGCTGGCTTCCAGTTTCATTTTGGAATTCAACTGGTACGTCAGTTTCGAGGTCGGATTCTGGATCTTGCTCTGGAAGACCGCCGGCTCACCGGTTTTAAAAGTGATGAAGCCGGGGACCAACTGTTGCAGCTCGCCGTCGGTATAGGCGAAATAGAACCAGAACTTGTCCTTCATGATCGGACCGCCGATGTCGCCGTAGACGTTGCGGTTCTGGATGAACTTGTTGCTGCCGGAGCTGAAGCCGCGCTTGACCAGAGCATCGTCGATATTTTTGCTCTGGAAGGAACCGCGTTCGTAGGTGGTGGTGAAGTTACCGTGGAAGACGTTTCCGCCCGACTTCACGACCATTTGCATGGTCAGACCGGCGTTCGCCTGGTCCGCGCCCTTCGAAGCCGTCGAGAAGTTGATTTCCTCGAAAGCGCCGTAGTCGGCATAACCCTGGCACCACACCAGTCCGTCAATGGCCATGACGTTGTTGCCACTGCGTCCGAACGTGCGGCCGCCGACGGCGGAACCGGTTCCGAACTGCGAACCGCCGACGTCATAGGAAGTACCCGTGAAGAAGACTCCCGGGACCATCGCGTTCAACGCCGTCAGACTTCGCGCGTAAGGCAGTTCGTCCAGCTTGTGCTGATCCCAGTTGACGCCGACAGTCGCGGCTTCGAGGTCGATCGCGGGGGCCTGGCTGGTCACTGTGATTTCTTCAGCAGTGGACGCCACTTCCATATCACCGTTGATCGTCATGGTCGCATTGGGAGTGACCACGACACCGGTGACGTTCTTCGTCTTGAAACCTGAAAGCGCAAATTTGACGGTATACGTCCCCGAGGGCAGCAGCGTAAACCGGTAGCTGCCCGTCTCATCCGTCACTGCGTTGCGCGCGCCGCCAATCAGGGATTGGCCGGCAATGGAAACTTCCACGCCGGGGATCAACGCGCCGCTGCTATCCATGGCCCTTCCCGTTACGTTGCCAGTAACCTGGCTCTGGGAAAAAGCCGTCGTCGCGCAGAGAAGGAACGCGAGAAACACGAACATCGAGCGAAAGTAATTTCGCATCATGCAGATTGCCTCCTGTTTGTACCCAAAGAGTAGGATCGTTGCTGTCCAGGGGGTGACAGCTCAGAACCGATTTGGACTAGTCGTTGCCTCTATGAGGCTAACAACGTTTGGCGGATCTTATAACGAAAGCGGCCTGTCAACAACCCTTTAGCAGCCTGTGTCAGCGGCCGCCTCCCTTGACGGTGAGCCGGCGGAGCCACTGGGAGTTGTCTTCGCGGAGGGTTTTGACACTTTGCTTCCATTCGGCACCGGTCGGCTGGACGGATCCAGCCACGTCGATCGCCCGTGACACAATCGTGTGACCGCCCGGCCGGACGTCCGGCCAGTCGAGCGTCCACAACGCCCAGGCAAAAGGACCGCCGCTTTCAACCAGTTTTGCCGGGCGCCACGCCGTTCCGTCTGTGCTCACTTCCACCGATTTCAACGGCGATGGGCCGCCCCACGCCGCTCCGGCGATTCGGTAAGCGAATCGTCCCGCCGCGTCCCTCTTCCGAGTCACGCGCGCAACCACCGACTTCAAGCGGGTCCGTGATATCGAGGTCTCGATCGCCAGGTCTCCTTCACGGAGCGTGTGGTAATTACGCGACATGTGGATGCCTTCAAAGCGCCGGTCGAGAGCCATGATGCGGGAAAGCCATTTGATGTGCGTCATTCCATACCATCCCGGAACAATCACGCGGAGCGGAAAACCGCGATCCGGCCCAAGCGGCTTTCCGTTCAGCGCGAAAGCCAGCATCGCATTGGGATCCAGAGCGTCCTGAAGATAAACGCTTCTTCCGTGCGGGATTTCCACCGCATCCGGCCGTTCACGCTCGAGGTCCGCGCCGAAGAAAACAACCTCCCGGGTCTCCGGCTTCAGTCCGCATTCCTTCAGCAGCGATGACAGGCCGACACCCGTCCAGACTCCGCTGCTGACCATTCCGTTCGCCGCGCCGGCCGCAACGTTTCCCGAACATTCGATGGTCACCGCGAGGTCGCGCTTGTCCGCACGCTGCCGGATCTGGTCCAGAGTGAACTGCCGCGCTTTCTCCACGAAACCGTCGACGCGGAGCATCCATGTTTTCGAGTCGATGCGAGGGGTCTGGGTCTGATGGAAGGTGAAGAATTCGTCCTCGGGCGTGTTCAATGACGTGAGATGCCTCAGATCGAAAAACCGGACCCGTGGAAGCTCCGCGTGATTCTCGACCCGGAAGTTCGACAGATCGTCGAAGTCGACAAGCTCCTCGTCCTCGGCCAGGGGCATCCCTGCAAAAACGAAGGCCGCCGCAGTTTTCAAAAACTCTCGTCTGCTCATTGAACTACCTTGACCGGACCGTCTTCATCTTCTCGTGGGTTAAGCGTCCATTCAACGGTTCATCTTTGCTCGCACTTCCGGATCCGCATCCTTCCAGATTTCCGCCAGCTCGGCATAGACTTTTGCGGCTTCCCGGTCGTTCTGCATTTTGCGGGCTCGCGCCAGCCCCAGCAAGGACTGCGTCCGCTTCGGCATGCGTTTCAGCGAAAGATTGAACTGTTCCGCGGCTTGCGCCGGTTTATTCAGAACGAGGAGGATTTCGCCATACAGTTCGTGCGCGGGTTTGAATAAATCCGGCGGACCGGATGGGAACTCTGCCGCGGCTTCGTACTTCACCGCTTCCACCACGAATCGCTCCGCATCGGCGGGACGTTTTTCCGCCAGCGCGAGCAGCGCGCTCAGCTCGTTTGCAAAGGGATCTTTCAGTTTCCTGACCGGAGGCAATCCCTGAAGCGAAGCGATCGCCCGGCGCACCCTGGCGCCGTCCCCTTTTCTTGCGGCGGCCATTCCCTGCGCAAAGAGCAGTTCCGGCGTGACGTTGGCTTCCGGATACGGTGAAAGAATATCCCACTGTTCCGTTTCGACGGCCGCCCGCGCCGCGAAAATGGCGGCCACTCCCGACATGCCGGGAACGCGCGCCTGCTGCGCCGACTGAAGCATCAACCCGGCATGCTCCCGTGCCTTACGGTACTGTCCAAGCTGCGCATCGGCGTAAATGGACCACTCCAACGCGTGATAATCGCGCGCCGCAATCGAGAGGTTCTTTCTCCGGACCCGTCGATCCGAAGCGTCAAACGCCGCCCGATTCGCGCGTGCCGCATCGGCCCACATACCCAGTTGAACGTAAATGTGGGACGGCATGTGCAGCGCATGCGCATTCTGGTCCGCGGCGTTTTCATAACGCCGCGCCGCGTCCAGTCCCATCGATGCGCGCTCCGGAGAGTCGTACGCGTGGATCAGGTAATGCAGGGCGCCGGGATGTTCGGGATACTTCAGAAGAATCGGTTTAAGAATCGCCGCAGCCCGGGTCTGCTTGGCGTAGGAGTGATCGCGGGTGCGCAACGTCCCGAACAGGGCGAGCGCGTGAAAAGCAGCGGCCTCCGCGTCGTTCGGGTTGTTTTTCGCGAGCGCCTCCATTGCGGCGGCAAACCGGTCATCCCGGTAGTCCTTGTCTCCCTCGCCGTAGAGAACCTCGACGGCGTTGAGATACTCACGTTCCCGCGGCGTCCTGGCCTTCGCCGCTCTCGCCGCTCGCGTGGGCGCCAGCTTCGAAAGCGCGCGGCGGCCGCCGGCGATGTCCTGTTCGTTCCAGAAGATGTGATTGAAGGTCATCGCTTCGCCCCAAAAGGCCATCCCGCAGGAAGGGTCGATTTTTTGGGCCGATTGAAAAAATTCCGCAGCATCGTCATAGGCGGAGTTGTGCAGCGCGATGACGCCCAGGATGAATTGGCGGTGAGCGGCAGGAAGCCCTGTCGCTTGGAAATCCAGCACGATCTTGTTGGCTTGCCCCTGCAACATGACCGAAGCCAGAAACAGGGCGCAGACAGCTAATTTCAAGGTTCGCAACTCGTATCGAGCGTCCGCATGTAGGTCAGACTGATTCGTTCCCTGTTGGTCTGACGTATCAACGTGCCCTTTGCCAGTACCTTATGACCAATGTGGTCCAGCCGGCTGAACGATTTTCCGAGGTATGCCCAGTTCTCCAAACGAAACGAATTCATCCCCAGAGCCCTCTCGGCAGCGGCGGCGATTTCCTCCGGCGTCGAATCGTTGACCCGGCGGGTTCGGGCGGGATCGGTGGCGTGAGTCAGAGTGAATGTTTCATCCTGCAGGTCGACGGAAAGACAACCGGCCACCTGGACCAGCGCGCCGCCGGGCAGCGGCATCGGGCCGTCCTTGCGCTGGAAGTGAATCCCTTCGACATCGTCCTCGTTCAGGTCCCGGACGCCCGGTGGAATGGAGTTCTTGGAAAGAAGGAACGAGATCACGTCCAGGTAAACGGCTTTGGTCAAACTGGCCGGCCGGGTGCGCGGCATGCTCGTGCTGACGAAATTGAAGAGATTGCCGAGTGTGTCTTCGCGCCATCGGTCCATGAATCGGTCGCCGACAAGACGGGACGCCGTGTCGCGCGGATTGAGATCGCCGTCGTGACATTCCGCGCAGTGCATCTGGAACTGTTCCTGGCCGCGCACGGCCTGGCCGGTTGAAAAAACGCCGTTCCAGATGGTTCGTGGGGATTCGTTCTGACGCGAAATCGCCGCCGTACCGGTTAACAGCAGGGCGGCGATGAGAATCGAAAGCTTGCGAAACACTGCGGGGTTACTGCTGGTTTTGTTTTTTTCCTGCTCCACCGAGGAACTTCCCGTCCACGCACTGATCGGATCGGCAGTTATTCTGGAACGGCGATCCGAGTTTCTGCAGGGCCTCGACAACCTCCGGTTTCGGAATGAAGAAGCGCGAGGGACCGTAGGCCATGTCCGCGACGGAGTTCTTGTCCTTCGCGATGATGTCCGTCTTCGCTCCTTTCGACACGAGGTATTTCGACATCTCGCCGTCTCCCCGTGACGCTGCGCCGTGAAGCGCCGTATAGCCTTTGCCGTCGAGCGCGTTGATGTCGTTGCCCAGTTTGAGACAGAGTTCCACGGCGGCCATCCAGGAATCCGGCGCATTTTGATTGAAGTTGCCGATCCAGCCGATGCCGGCCGCAACGTGGAGGGGTGTGTCGCCGCCGGTCGAGGCGGCGGTCGGGTTCGCGCCGCGGGCCGCGAGGATTTTCATCGCTTCGACGTCGCTCGACTGCGCGGCGCGCCAGAAAGCGGTGGAGCCTGCGGTATCGACCCAGCCCGTATCATGCGATGTCGGGCTGAACCAGAGCTTCCGTTTGATTTTCGCTTCGGTATTCGCGCCCTTGTCGAGCAGCGCCTGGATCAGTTCGAGCGAATCGATCTTTTCCTGTTCCGTCACCGGGTTCGGGGCCCACGAAACCGGCGCGTACCGCATGTTGACCGTCGCGTAAAGCGGGGTGAGGCCGTCGATGTTGGCAAGGTTCGGATTGGCGCCGTGATCGAGCAGGTACTTGCCGGCCGTGTAATGGCCGTTGGCGATCGCGATAACGATAGGACTGCTCTTCTCTCCGCCGGCCGCCTGGTTCACGTCGGCGCCCGCTTCGACCAGGGCCTGGACCGCCTCGAGCTTCCCGTCGCGTGAAGCGAACAAGAGGGCCGTCATTCCGCCCATGAAGGAATTGGCGCCCGGCTCGCGAGGACCGCGGCCGCCGCGGGGAGGAATCGGATTGCCGTCGTCGTCGAGGAGGGGTTCATTCAGTTCCACAACTTTCGTTGCCGCTTTCAGATCCGCTCCCTTCGAGACGAGCGCCTTGATCACTTCCGGACGATTCTCCCAGGCCGCAAACATCAACGCCGTCTGGCCGTTCGCGTTTTCGCGGGCGTTCACGTCCGCGCCGTGCGCGATCAGGACTTTCACGGCCTCTGCGTTTCCGGAGAGGGCGGCCGCCATCAGCACGGTGGCCCCGGTGGCGGTCTTGTCGTTGGCGCCGGCGCCGGCATTCAACAGCGCTTCGATGATTTCCGGATTTCCATTCTTCGCGGCGAGCGACAGCGGCGGAATCGAACCGATGCGCGTTGTGGCTTTCACATTGGCGCCGGCTTTCAGCAGCATCTGCGTCATCTCCGCATCGTCTCTGAAAGCGGCCCAGTGCAGAGCGGTCATGCCGTCGCCCTGCGCGCCATTCACATCCGCTTTCTGTGCAAGCAGCGCCTTCACCCTGGCGATGTCGCTGTTCTTCGCCGCGTCCGAGATCCGGCTGTCGGAGGCGGCAAGAAGAAACGCGGCAGTCAGGATGGCGATCAGTGTGAAAACCAGAGAAACCTTCACGCTTTTTTTCATATGCATTTCCGTCGTTAGATTTCGACCGTGCCGGTGCTGTCGCCGAACGTCTCACTGTTGACGCCGAGCTTCTGGAGCATCGTGAGCAGAACGTTTGCGAAAGGCGTGCCGTCCGGACAAAGCACGTGAGTGTTGCCGGCCAGCTTGCCGTTGGCTTTGCCCGCGAGGAAGACCGGGATCCGCAGATGGTTGTGAACGCTGCCGTCACCCATCGGACTGCCGTAAAGCACCATCGAGTGGTCGAGCAGATTGCCGTCGCCGTCGGGCGTGTTCTTCATCTTGTTGAGGAAGTAGGCGACCTGATTCACATGGAACTCATTCAGCCGCGCGAATTCTTCGAGCTTGTCCGGCTTGTTTCCGTGATGCGACAGCGAATGGAACGGCGTCTTCACGTCGCTCTCCGTGTACACACGCGAACTCACGTCGCGGCCCATCTTGAAAGCGGAAACGCGGGTGGTGTCGGTCTGGAACGCCAGGATCTGGAGATCGAACATCAGCTTCACATGTTCGGTCCATTTGTCCGGCACGCCGATCGGGGCCGCCGGCAGCGAAGCCGCGGGACTGTTCGCGTTGGCCTGTTCGGCTTTCTGGATGCGGCGTTCGATTTCGCGGACGTCGTCGAGGTAATCCGCAAGACGCGTGCGATCGTTCGGTCCGAGACCCTTCTGAAGGTCGGCGACCTTGCCCATGATGCCGTCCAGTATGCTGGCGTTTGCGCGCCGGCGGCTGATCCGCTGTTCGGGAGTGGCGCCGTCGCCAAAGAGCCGCTCGAAGGCAACGCGGGGATCGCGTTCCATCGGCAGCGGAGACGTCGCGTTCGCCCAGGAGATGGTGTTCGCGTAAACACAACTGTATCCGTATCCGCAGGCGCCGGTCAGCGACCCGACGTCTTCGATGCAGAGTTGAATCGAGGGAAGCGGCGTTTCCTGGCCGAACGCCTGCGCGTAAACCTGATCCATCGAGACGCCGTTAAAGATGTCGGCGCCCTCCGTCATCTTGGCGTGGGCACAGGTCAGGAATGCTGCCGACGACCGGGTGTGATCCGCGCCGGCCTCGGCGGCAACCATCGCGGTGGCGGGACCGATGTCCGTGTGGCTCACGATGGTGACGTATTCCTGATGCGGCGCCAGCGAGCGCAGGATCTGGGTGGTCTCGAAATGACGGCCGATCTTTTCCGGCGACCAGTAACGGAGCCGAGTGCCTTCTCCGGTGCTGCCGGAACAGCCGTGGACCATCTCGATGGTGCAGAGACGGGTCTTCGCCGCGGCAGCCGCCGCTTGACGCTGGGGCGTTTGCGCCGGCAGCATGGCTTCCAGGAAAGGCAGCGCGATCGTCGCGCCCATGCCACGAAGGACGGTGCGTCTGGACAGGTGCTTCTTCGAAATGAACATCTATTTCTCCTTCATTCCCTTCCTTCGGCAGAGCCATAAGGAGGGGTGCCCGGCGCGCTTTATCGCCCGGCGGGATTCGCTGCGGCCGTCGTTTCTTTGGTCTCGGCTTTCTTCATCTGGAACGGCGTACTTTTCACGATACCCATCACAAAGGACGAAAAACGGTAATCGTTCTTCGACGCTTCCGCCGCGATCGCGCGCACGGCCGGCATGTCGTAGTACTGGATCACGCGGCCCAGTGCGTACATCAACAGGTGCTGCGTGAAATTTCGGACAAACAGTTCATCGTTGCGCTGCAGGAAAGCCTGCAGGTCTTTCGGGCCCCTGGTCGGTGATCCATCGAAGAGGGTGCCCGACGTATCGATGTCGTACCCGCTGTCCTTGATTCTCCAGGCGCCCACCGGGTCGAAATTGTCGAGGCTGAATCCAATCGGATCCATCACCGAGTGGCACGACGAGCACGCCGGATTCTTGCGATGCGATTCGAGCCGCTCACGGACCGACAGCGACTTCCTGCCTTCTTCGTTCTCCATCAACGGCGGGACGTTGGGCGGCGGATTCGGCGGCGGCGTTCCCATCAGAACGCTCAGCACCCACTGGCCGCGGATCACGGGCGACGTCCGGTTCGCCAGCGACGTCAGGGTCAGGATGCTTCCCTGTCCGAGCAGCCCGCGCCGGTTCTCGTCCTTGACCTCGATTCGCCGGAATCGGCTCCCCGTCACGTTCGGAATGCCGTAATGCTTCGCGAGCCTCTCATCCACGAACGTGTAGTTCGCGGTGAGGAGTTCCTTCACGTTCCGGTCTTCGCGAACGATATTGTCGAAGAGCATCTGCGTCTCTCGGGTCATCGACTGCGTCAGGTTGTAATCCCAATCGGGGAACAGATAGACGTCCGGATGC
>JAHFTY010000082.1:14388-19337 GCA_023265365.1 Acidobacteriota bacterium | reverse complement strand
CACAGAGATTTTCTATGCCGTGCAGGGAAACACGATCAAGGCCGGCGCCATTGCGAAAGCGTTTCAGGCGTTCGCCGCTGCGAAAGGGGCCATCACGGATCGCGTCATGGCCGCTCTGGATGCCGGCGAGGCGAACGGCGGCGACGTCCGATGCGCATGTCCACCGCCTCCCGCGGATGGAAGCAAACCGCCCATCCCCTGCGACAACAAAACCTCACACGTCGCATTCATCCTGATGGCGGAGCCCACGGATACGGACGGCGATTCCCATAACAACGGAAACTACGCGCTCTATTTGCGCGTGTCCCAGCCGTCCCCCGACCATCCTTTCGGGGCGAAGGCCGGCGAGAGCCTGAATCCCGTCAAGACTCTCCGGATGCGATACGACGCCTGGCGCAAGACTCAACCCGCCGCGTTTAAGTAGGAAGCCCGCAGCGTTTTTCCATCCTCGACAACCTTCGCGGAAGGTCACAACGGTAAGGACTTAGCAGCCCGTGGCAGAAGTGGGTCAGATACCCAAAGAACGAAAATGGGCGCCGAGGTGTCTGACCCGGAATTACCATCTTCTGCCACGGGCTGTTAGTTAGGAGGCGAAATCGAGGAAAAGCGTTTTCCCCTCCTCGACGAGGAGGGGTGGCGCGAAGCGCCGGGGTGGTGGTGTTCAGGAAATGTGGTTTTGGGCCAAGGCGGGGAAATGTCCTACCGCAGCTTGAGACAGTCTCAGGAGTGGCGGAGTCGTTGCCGGTTGATGAACCGCACGATGCCTGGAACAAAACCGGGCGGAAGGTGCTGGGCGAAGAAGACGTAGACCCGGTTCAGGAATCCGGGCACCACAATATGTTTTCCCCGCAAAGTTTCCGTGTAGGCGATTCGCGCGGCGGCCTCCGCGGTCATGCCGGAGTTCTTGATTTTTTCGGCGATACCGGCCCTGGACCGGAACTCGGTCCGCGTCACGCCGGGACAAAACACGATGACCCGAACCCCGGTGCCTCGCAATTCGTCCTGCAGCGAGGAGGAGAACGACAAAAGAAACGCCTTGCACGCCGCGTATATCGATTGATGGGGCACCGGTGAGAACGAGTAGACCGACGCCACGTTGAGAATCCTGCCCGATCCCCTGGCGATCATCGAAGGGACAACGGCCCGCGTCAATTTCATTGCGGCAATGATCTGCACGTTCACCAGGCCGATATTCCGTTCGACATCGCCCGACGCGAAATCCCCATGAATGCCGAAGCCGGCGTTGTTGACGAGCACTTCGTACGGATGCGCTTTCGCCAGAATATCCGCGACCAGACGATCGAGCGAGTCTCGGTTCGAGAGATCGGCCGGGATGACTTCAGTCCGAATGCCGTGTTTGGCGGCGCACTCCGCGGCAACTTCAGAAAGCGCCACCTCGTTCCGGGCAGTCAGCAGAAGGTTGAAACCGCCGGAGGCGAATTCGAAGGCGAGCGCTTTGCCGATTCCCGAAGAGGCGCCGGTGATGATCGCCCATCGATCCGGGGTCACGTGTCGAGGCCCTGATTTCCTGCGCCGAACACGTTCAAGGGGTCGAGACTTCTCTTGATGTCGCGGTTCCACTTCAGGGTGGCTTCGGACATGATTTTCGGCAGGAAGGCCCGGCGCAGTTTGCCGACGCCGTGATGGTGGGAGAGAGAGCCGCCCGATTTCAGGATTTCGTCGCGCGCGATGTTTTCGAGTTCCAGATAGACTTCCTGCGGGTTGGGTATTCCCTTGTAGTAGAAGCCGAAATAGAAATAGATGCATACGCCGGTCCGGTAGACCTGCGTGACCCGTGCCGTCACGAACGGCTTGCCGGGAAGGCCTCGCCGCCTGTATTCGTCGGCGAGGCGGCGTTTCACGTTGTCGCAGAGTGACAGCGCGTTGCTCCAGGGAACGGACGTTTCGAACGACTCCGCAATGATGTAGTAGTTCATGAGGAAGTCGCGAATGTAGGCGATGCTGTAAGTCAGCTGGTAGCCGCGCCTCCCATTGTCGCCGCCGGCTTTCATGCCGCCGTGACGTGCGGCGATGTGATACAGGGCGCGTTGCTGCTGTTCGACCTCGGCTTTCATGCCCTCGAAGACAAGAGTGCACACCACCATCCTGTCCGGTTCGAAGCCTTTGATTTTCGTCACGAAGAACCGTTCCACCTTGCTCTTCAGGTCGGCGAGGCCACCGCTGGACCTGGGTTTGAGGGCGAGTCCGAACTGGAACTGCAGATTGTCGACCAGCCGGACGCTGGCCGGAGGCGTGGTTTCACGCGCGAGGTCGTACATGAATTTGAAGCCGTGCTCGAAGCTGGGGAACAGGACGGAACCGTACTCCTGCACTTCAGGGAGTGGAAAGATTTTCACGACGGCCGACGTGATGATGCCGAGAGTGCCTTCGGATCCGAACATCAGCCGGCGAAGATCCAGCCCGACCGACTCTCGAGGAGAAGCGGCGGTGCGTTCGAGCTTTCCCGCGGCCGTGGCAACCGTCACGTCGAGGACGAGATCTTCGATGTTGCCGTAGCGATTCTTCTTCATGCCGCTGGCGTTCGTCGCGATCCATCCGCCCAGCGTCGAGAACTCGACGCTGTCCGGTTCGTGTCCCATGGTCACGCCGTATTGCGCCAGCCCGGCCATGATGTGGCGTCCGACGGCGCCGGCCTCGATGCAGGCCATCATGTTCTCGCGATCGACCCAGCGGATGCGATTCAGCCGCCGCATATCGACGGAGACGATCATGCGCCGCTCGGTTTCCTGGCATCGAAGCGCGTCGGTCACGTTTGTCCCGCCGCCATAGGGGATCAGTGAAACGCGGTGCTGCTTACCGGCCTCGACCAGCCGGGTGACCTGATCTTCAGTGTCGGGATAGACCACGACGTCGGGGATGCGGCCAAGCTCGGTGTACTTGATGGCGTACATTTCTTCCTGCGTGTGTCCGTGTCCATGGCGCAGGCGGCTCTCGCCATCCGTGTCGATCCGGTCATCCTGGAGAAACCGCTTCATGTCCTCCATGAACGCGCGATTCATAACGGGTCCGGGAATCGCCGTCGGATAGCCCGGCTGATGCACCTCGCGCGGATTGACGCCGGATGCCAGAACCTCGCGAACCCATGGCAGGAACCGGGGCAGTTCCTTGCCGCTCAGTTCGTAGCGCGAACCTCGAATCATCACGTGTCCGTTTTCGCTGATATCGAAGTGCGTGTCGCGAAATCCCCATACATCGAGGCTTTCGGCTTCATCGGGTCCCGGCGCCTGAGGTTTTTCCGGAATAATCAGCTTGGGCTTGGATGTGCTTGTGGAACTCAAACGGCGATTCTAACAAATCGCGCCACCAGAATGGTAGAATCCGCCGAGCAGCCCACGGGCTGTGACTTTCATGCCCCCACCAGGAAGGAAAAAACCAGTACATGAGCGTGCAAGCACCTGCGTCCGCAGACTCCTCAAAGATGCCGACGGACCGTCCCCAGCTTGAAGATATCGGGTTCATGACGTGCATGACCCTGACGCTGCTCGGCAATTATTCCCAGACCGGACATTTTGGAGGGCCGCTGGCGTACACGCCTATTAATGTCGCCGCCCACCTTGTTGGTCCGGAAAAAGGCGGACTTCGATATGACTACCGCCGGCCGAAGCATCCCTACAGCGACAAGTTCATGCTTGCCGCCGGACACTGCGCTCCCACCTGCTACGCCTTATGGATGATCATGGGCGAAGCGCTTCACCGCAAATACCGGAGGACCGGCGACAAGCGATACGACGTCGCGCCGGACGTTGCGATGCTGCCGGTGGACGCGCTCGGCTTCCGGCGCGGAGCCGGCGCGCTCCAGAGTCTTCTTTCCGACAACGGCCTTGCCGATCATCCTCTCTTTGCCCAGGCGAGGGGCCGTGGAATTCGCGCGCTGTCCGGGCACATCGAGTCCACCGATCTCACCAACGACGTGAACGGCGGGCCTTCCGGCGTAGGCATCGCGACGGCGGCGGGAAAAGCCGCGTTCTGGGACATTGTGGGGGCCACGGCGGGCGCCCCGAAGATTCTGGCCTTCGAGGGCGAATTTGCGATGTGTGCCGGTCATGCGCAGGAACTCAAGACCCAGGCCATCGCGCTTCAGGTCGGCAAGCGGCTTCGAATCTTCCTTTCGGACAACAACGCCGGTATCGACGACTCCCTGATCGGCGGAGTCGTCAATCGAAAGTTCGAAGGTTACCGGCTCGTGGACCAGTGGACGTCCTACGGATGGAACGTGTTCACCATTTCCGACGGCCACGACTACGATCAAATCGTCGGCGTGCTCAAGAAAATGGAGGAGTGGGATCCGGACGATCGGCGGCCGATGATCGTGATCGGCAAGACGACCAAGGGCTATTGGCCTGCCGCCGCGAACGGCAGGATTCCGGGCGCCGGCGATCAGATCGTCGGATATCCCAGCCACCCTTACGCGTTCAAGATGAACTCCGAATATATCGTCCATCTGGCGCGCACGTTCGAAGAACGATACGGCGTTCAGTTCGAGGGCTTGAAAGACGGGCCGGTCTCCGGCACACGCGAGCGATTGATCCAGTTCAAGACGAACATCGATGTCGCCATGTCCGTCCTGGACAGTAACGGCCTCGGCGACTGGCTTGCGGACCGGCTTGTCGAAATTGGAGACCGCGTCAAGGATCAGTTCAGCCTCCGCATCGACGCGGCGCGCGATCCGTTCCTCGACGACCGGCTCAAGCCGGCCAACCTTCCCGAAGAGCCACAGGCGCTGAAGGTCAGGAACGCAGTCTCGGGCGCCGAGAAGGAAGTGAAGATCGCGCTGTTCCGGAAGTACGGCGAAGTGGCCGGCGCCCGCAGGGCGGTTTCGGAAATCGTGAAGTGGTTGAACTACGTCACCCAGAACCGAGCCCTCACGCTGGCAGCGGATCTTTCGGAGTCCGTCAATCTTGAACACGGGAGCCTGTGGGGCCACTATG